>JANNKS010000654.1:0-3800 GCA_031396425.1 Rhizobacter sp.
GGTGCTGGTGCTGGTGCTGGTGCTGGTGCCGGAGGTGCCGGTGCCGGTGCGGGCGCGGGTGCCGGAGGTGCCGGTGCGGGCGCGGGTGCCGGTGCCGGTGCCGGTGCCGGTGCCGGTGCCGGCGCCGGTGCGGGTGCGGACGGGGGCGCTGGTTCGACGCCCTGCCGCCATCCGCCGGGCGCCACGCCATCGCTCGGTACATCCTTGAGCACGCCGCAGCCCGCTGCCAGGGCCAGCACACTCATTTCGAGAATACGCAAGGCGAAGTTCATCGGTTGGGCCGTTCCAGTCCAGTGCCCACCTTCTATCCGGCCGCGAAGGCGCCGTCTGTTCGCCAGCGAACCCCCGTCGAACCGCCTGCGCGAACCGGTGGCGGGCGGCCGAAAGCGTCACCGTCATGTGCGCTGACGCACAGACGCTGGATTGGAGAGATCGCTACAACCGGTGCCATTGCGAGCCCATGCGCCCCTAGCCATGCCCCACCCCACCGCCCTGAACCCGCTGCGCGCCTGCGTTGCGATCGACGATTGGGACGCCGTGTTGCGCGCGGTCCAGGAGGCGTTCACGCTGGATGCTCGCGACCGGCCGCCGGCACCGCCCACGCCCGTTGACGCTTCCGGGGTGGCCGCGCAGGTTTGGGCGCAGCTCGGTGGCCCGGGCAACCCTGGGGCGCAGGGCAGCAGCCATGAATGACAGCCTGCCCCAGCGGTCGCGCCGGCTGTCCTTCGACGGTCGCATCGACGGTCGGTTCGAACCCCGATCAGACCCTGCCGCCGCGCGGCGGCCGTCGCTTGCAGTGGTGGTCATCAGGCTCGACGGAGTCACGCCGATGGACCCGGGCGCCGGGGGCCAGGCCAGCGAAGCGTTGCAGCATCTCGTCGCTGCCGCGCTGATGCAGGCGGTGGGCAACAAGAAGCTGCTCAACGCGCTGGCGAGCGGCGAGTTCGCGTGCCTGCTCGCCGACCTGCCGACTCGCGAGCAGTTGAGCCTGGTCGCGTGGAAACTGCTCGATGCGCTGGCTGTGCCGATGCAGGCCGGCGCATTCACGCCGGGCTTGCGGCCGAGCATCGGCATCGCCCGCTGGCCCGAGGACGCCAGCCACTACGAAGGCTTGCTCAGGCACGCCGGCGCCGCAATGTACCGCGCGCGGCGCCAGAAGTCCGGCTTTGCGTTCTTCGACGAACTCGCCGACGTCTGGGAGCACGACGGCGGAACGGCGTAGGACATTCACAGCAGTGCGCTGCGGCCGATGCCCACAGGATGGCGCGCAAGGGGCCGATGGTGTTGCCCTTCCGACAGGCTCAGGCTTGACCCCCCACATCAACCCGGTCGCCCACGGTGCCCGCGCTCGGCGGCATCGAACGGCACGCAACAGGAGATTCCATGAAGGCACCGATTCAGCCTCAGCCCGTCCAAGGCGAAGGCGACTACAACGCGGCACGCAGGCATCGCAAATCGCTCACCGATTTCGTGGCATCCGGCAAGGTCGATCGGGCGGCTCGCGATGCCGAACCGAAAACGGTGCTCGAGCAGGACGCCCTGCTCGAGGCAGAAAAACTGGGCGAATCGCGATCGAAGGGCGAAGACCCCTCGCCCCGACGTTCACCGGCGCGCAAACAACCCAGCAGGCGCTGACCGCTGCGCCGCTCCCTGGACGTTGCCGAGCGTCCAGGGGGCTGCGCGCCTGTCAGGCCATCGGCCGGTCCGGCACGGGAACGTTGTCCAGGCAATCGTTCTGCCCGCCTTTGGGTGGCATGGCGGTCTTTGCCGGCGGGTCCTTCCTGGTTTCGCTGCGACGCAACGAATCTTCCTTCGGGCAGGGCCCCGGCGCGGGCGGGGGCTGCGGCTTGACCAGGCTGTCCCTGGCAGGGTCGACTTTCTTCGCCACGGTGGGGTTGGCCAGTGCGGCGCTGTTGCCAAGAATCAGCAACGACGAAAGAAGGCTGACGACGATTGATTTCATGCGAAATCTCCTTCGGAAGTTGCGGGGCGGGCCTCGGGTGTTCAGCTTGGCCTGCATCAACCATCGGGTCTGTAGGAGCACAGGAGTTGTGCGCGTAGTTCGGAACAGAATCCGGCCATCCAGCGACACGTCGCCACGGCGGTACCCCATGAATCAGACCCGCACCGAGTCCGACAGCTTCGGCCCCATCGAAGTCCCCGCCGATGCGTTGTGGGGCGCGCAGACGGCGCGCAGCCTGCATTTTTTTGCGATCGGCGAACAACGCATGCCGCTGCCAGTGATCCACGCGCTGGCCTGGGTCAAATGGGCCGCGGCGCGAGTGAACGGTGAACTGCAGCGGCTCGACGCCGGCAAGGCGCGGGCCATCGCCGCCGCCGCGCGGCGCGTCGTTGCCGGCGAATTCGACGCCGAGTTCCCGCTCTCGGTGTGGCAGACCGGCTCGGGCACGCAGAGCAACATGAACGTCAACGAGGTGCTGGCGCGCCTGGCCGCGCGCGCGCTCGACGCCGACTCACGAAGCATCCATCCGAACGACGACGTGAACCTCGGGCAGTCGTCGAACGACGTCTTCCCGACCGCCATGCACCTCGCCGTCGCGCTGCAGGCGAAGCACGCGCTGCTGCCCGCACTGCTCGAATTGCGCGCCGCGCTGGCCACCCAGGCGATGGCGTTCAGCGCCGTCGTGAAGATCGCCCGCACCCACCTGCAGGACGCGACGCCGGTGACGCTGGGCCAGGAGTTCGGCGGCTACGACGCGCAGCTCGGGCTGTGCCAGGTCGCGTTGCAGCACTCGCTCGCCGCGGTGCACACGCTGGCGATCGGTGGCACCGCGGTGGGCACCGGGCTGAACACGCACCCTGAATTCGGCTCGCGCGTGGCGGCCACGCTGGCGCGCGAACTCGACCTGCCGTTCGTGCAGGCGGCGAACCTGTTTGCGGCGATGGCGGGGCACGAGGCGCTGGTCGGGTTCCACGCCGGCCTGAAGATGCTGGCGATCGCCTTGACCAAGATCGGCAACGACATCCGCCTGATGGGCAGCGGGCCACGCGCCGGCCTGGGTGAACTGCAACTGCCCGAGAACGAACCCGGCAGCTCGATCATGCCGGGCAAGGTGAACCCGACCCAGGTCGAGGCGCTGACGATGGTGTGCGCCCAGGTGATGGGTCACGATGCAGCGATCGGCTTCGCAGCGAGCCAGGGGCAGTTCGAGCTGAACGTCTACAAACCCCTGATCGCGCTGAACACGCTCGACAGCGTGCGGCTGCTGGCCGACGCGATGCGCAGCTTCGCACGCCATTGCGTGGCCGGCATCACCGTCAACACCAGCCGCGTCGAGGCACTGCTGCAAGGCTCTCTGATGCTCGTCACCGCGCTCGCGCCGCACATCGGTTACGACCGCGCGGCGCAGATCGCCAAGCACGCACACGCGCAGGGCTGCACGCTGCGCGAAGCGGCGCTCGCACTCGGCGCGCTGAGCCCCGAGCAGTTCGACACCTGGGTCGATGCGCGCCGCATGCTCGGCCCGCGGTGACGCTGCAGGAGACCCTGGGTGAAGGAGTCGTTGGGCCAAGCTTCGGCTGCTGCGGCCGGCTTGCGATCTTGGCACTCAAATGCCGCGCACCAGCGAGCCCAGCCCAACAGCGAGCCCAGCCCAACAGCGACTGCGCGCCAGGGCGGTGGCGGCGCCCCCGTTCTCCGGCCCACGCTCGCGGGGCGCCACCGAGGCCCACAACGGCCAGCCGCGTTATCACGATCCAGGCGCTTCAAGAGCCATGACACCGCGAATGGGGCCTCCGCCCGGGGGCACCACCACCGCCCTGCTGCAACCGACGGTGGC
>JANNKS010000665.1:0-6483 GCA_031396425.1 Rhizobacter sp.
CTGCCCGAGTGAACGCGTGCAACGCGGCGCGTTCGGCGCTTGCCTGATGGCCGAGCCTGGCTTGGTGGCCGATGGCGTCCGGGCGATGCGCGACGCGGTGAGCATTCCAGTGACCGTGAAACACCGCATCGGCATCGACCGCGGCGAAGACTATGGGTTCGTGCGGGACTTCGTCGGTACGCTCGCGCTCGCCGGTTGCGACGTCTTCATCGTGCACGCGCGCAATGCCTGGCTGCAGGGCCTGAGCCCGAAGGAAAACCGCGAGTTGCCGCCGCTGCGTTACCCCACGGTGCATCGCCTCAAACAGGAATTTCCGGCGTTGACCATCGTGTTGAACGGAGGGCTGACCGAACCGGAACGAATCGAGGCCGAATTGCAGCATGTCGACGGTGTGATGCTGGGCCGCGAGGCGTATCACCACCCCTCGGGCCTGGCGGGCTGGGACCGGCGCTTCTTCGGCGACCAGGACCACGCCCTCGACCGAGCCGCAATCGAGTTGCGCATGGTCGAATACATGGAGGGTGTGGTTGAGCGGGGCGGGCGCTGGCCGAGCGCCGCTCGCCACATGCTCGGGCTGTGGAATGGCACGCCCGGTGCGCGACGCTGGCGACAGGTCTGGAGTGATCATCGCCTGAAGGACGAGCCGCCGCACCGCGTATGGCAACTGGCGCAGCGGCCGAGCGTCGCTGTCGAGGCGGTCTGATGCGGGCTGCAAGCAGGATGCTCTTTGCTCGGCTTGCCGCCGCGCTGGTTGCGTCGTTTCTGCTGGCGACGGCTGGTGGGCGGTCCCACGCGAGCGAAGAAGTCCCGTTCATCACCACGCCCGATCCGGTTGCCCGGGCGATGCTGGAGCTCGCGCGGGTCAAGCCGAGTGACTATGTGATCGACCTCGGGTCGGGCGACGGCCGAATTGTCATCCTCGCCGCCAAGCATTTCGGAGCGCGCGGCCTGGGCGTCGAAATCGTGCCCGACCTGGTACGTCGAAGCGTCTCGAGCGCGCAGCGTGCCGGGGTGTCGCGGCGTGTCGAATTTCGCGAGCAGGATCTGTTCAAGACCGACCTGTCGGGCGCGACCGTGATCACGATGTACCTTCTGCCCGAGGTGAACCTGCAGTTGCGCCCCGCCTTGTTGGCACTCAAACCCGGCACGCGCATCGTGTCGCACGACTGGGACATGGGCGATTGGTTGCCCGATCGTTCACTCACGCTCGAAGTGCCGCAGAAATCGATCGGGCGGGAGAAAGTGAGCCGAGTCCACCTTTGGGTGGTGCCTGCGCAGGTGGATGGCTTGTGGTGCAGCGTTGGCAAGGCGCACGAGGTGAGCTTGCGCGTCGCCCAGTCATTTCAGGCCTTCCAGGCCGAACTGCAGGGGCCCGTGTCGGTGCCGGCAGTCGACGGACGCATCGGCGGTCGGCGCCTCGCGATCACGCAGCGCGGCGCCGACGACCTGCAGTTCGCCGCGATCGGCAACAAGCTTCGCGTGACGCGTGCGCGCGGCAAGTTCGCGCCGCTTGTCGCTCGCGTGTTCGAGCGCGCCGCCGGCGACACCTGCGGCGGCGCGCGTTGACCGAACGGCGTTCAGTCGTCGCGGCCGAGCTGGCCGCGGATTTCGCCTGGGGGGTACTTGTCCGAGTGCACGTTCACATAGCCGGCGCCGTTTCGGATCGCTTTGACGAATTCCTTGAAATCCGTCGGGGCGATGCCTTGCGCAGCCGGGCCGATCACACTGTTGGAAGTGATGACGCCGCTGACCTGTCCCGACACGGGGCAGAACGGTACGTCCTTCGCCACCGATGCCGGTGCGGGATTGGCCGAGGTTTGACACAGCCACACCATGATGCCGCCGCCGACGCCACGCCGGCCGAAGTGGATGTGCGCTTGCCTGACCTCGCCTTCCAGGTCGTGGTAGCTCAGGTCGTAGGAAATCGTGCCCGACGAACGATCGTATTGCGCCGAAAAGTGGCCCTTCGCGGCAGTCGAAATCGCGGCAGGCGTTTCCTCGTAGCCTCTCAGGCGGGCATCGATGCGGTTGTGGCTGTCGTGCCCGAACGCGCTGCCGGCGCCGACGAGCAGGGCGATGACGGCGAGACATGGCGCTGTCAGCGCGCGAAAACGTTGTAGCGATTGCATACGGGGTCTCCTCAGGAACGGTGGGCCGCTGAATTGGCCCGGGTTGATGGTCTCGGCCGCTCGGCGACACGCCGCTCGCGGTTGCGAGTTCGACGCAGTTCTTCTCCGCGCCGACACGCTTACGCGCAACATCTGCTTACCATTCCACCGCTGCAGAGAAAATGGACAGGCGGTCGGCCCCGAACTCAGGCAGGCCGCGCTGCTGCCCCCGCCGGCCAAGTCGCCAACACCAGTCCGGCCCGCGCCCGCGCGTACGCCACCGCTTGCACGACGCTGAAATGCTCGCCGAGAAACAGCACGCCCACAGCACCCGCGCTCACCGGCAGCATCACGGAAAAGACGCCGGCCTGCGAGGCGGGCACCTTCTGCATGCCGGTCATCCACAGCCATACCGTCAGCATGCTTGCGGCCAGCGCGTAAAACACCAGCAAGGCCCAGGAACTGGGCGCCACGGCAGTGAAGTCGAACGACAGTGCCTGCCAGACGCCGAATGGCGTGACGAGGGCCAGACCCCACAGGTTGATCAGCGCACTGATGCGTTTCGGTGAAACCCTCGCCGTGAGCTTCTTGCCCACCACGACATAGAGGCCTTCACAGGCCAGAGCACCGAGCAGCAACAGGTTGCCCGCCAGTTCGGCGGTGAATGACGCCCCGGACGGTGCCGCCCCCTGACGGCTGAGCGACACCAGGCCGATTCCCGCCACAGCCAAGGCGATGGCCACCGCCACCCGCGGCGTGATTCGCTCCTTCAACCACCACCAGGAGAACAGCGCGACAACGGCCGGCAGAGCAGCCATGATCACCCCGGCGGACAGCGCCGAGGTGAGCGCCATGCCGCCGAGCATGCAGATCGAGAACAGAAAATTGCCGAAGAACGATTCGACAAACAGCAGGCGCCGCTCGCGCGCGTCCAGCGGCGCCTCGGCCTCGCTGCGGCGCACCCATGGAGTCATCGCCACCGCGGCGATGCCGAAACGCAGCCAGGCGAGCAGGAAGACCGGGAACGCCAGCACCAGCACCTTCGAGAAGGCGATGTAGATGCCGACCACCGCCATGCTGCCGGCCAGGCTCGCGTAGGCCAGCCAAGGCACGGCACGCACGTGCGGGGTTTCAGTCTGCAGGGGTTTCAGAACATCGCAGCGTAGCGCTGCATTTCCCAGTCGCTCACATGGCGCCGGTATTCGTCCCATTCGGCGTGCTTGAGCTCGACGAACTGGTTGGTCAGGGTTTCGCCCAAGGCTGCGCCGATCACCGCGTCTGCGCGCAATGCAGTCAGAGCCTCGTTCAGATCCTGCGGCAAGAGCTCAATGCCGCGTGCGCGGATCTGAGCGAGGCTGAGCTCGAACAGGTCTTCCTCGCAGGCGGCTGCGGGATCGAGCTTTCGCTCAATGCCATCCAGCCCAGCGGCGATCAACGCCGCGGTGGCGAGGTAGGGATTCGCGCTTGCGTCGGGCAGGCGCCACTCGAATCGGCCGGGCAGGGTGCGCACCACCGCAGTCCGGTTGTTCGGGCCATGTGCCACGTAGGCGGGCGCCCAACTGGTGCCCGAGAGCGACTCGCCGACCATCAGGCGCTTGTATGAATTCACCGTCGGTGCAGCGATCGCGCACAGTGCCGCGGAATGGGCCAGCACGCCGGCGATGAAATGACTGCCGAGTGCCGACATGCCGGTGGTGCGGTCATCGAAGACGCAGCGTGCGTTTTCGCCTTCGCCGTCCCACAGCGACAGATGGAAGTGCATGCCGCTGCCTGGTTGGTTGGCGATCGGCTTGGGCATCATCGAGAACACCATGCCGCGTTCTTCGGCGAGTGCCTGTGCTGCCATCTTGAACAGCATCAGGTTGTCAGCGCTGGTGAGCGCATCGGCGTGCATGAAGTTGACCTCGTACTGGCCGTGCGCGTCTTCATGGTCGATCTGGAACACGTCCAGGCCGCAGGCCTTCAACCCCACCACCAACTGGGCCAGAAAATCGCTCTGCCGCGGCAGGCTTTTCAGGTCGTACGAGGGTTTGTCGAGACGGTCAAGTGCATCGGCAGGCACAAACGCCTGGCCGTTGCGGCGCAACAGAAAGAATTCCGGCTCGATGCCGGTTTGCAGCACCCAGCCGTGCCGGCTGAGGCGATCGAGCTGGCGCCGCAACACCTGGCGCGGGCAGGCCTCGAACGGCTCGCCGTCGACAAAACCGTCGCAGGCGATGCGCGCATAGCCGGGCATCCAGGGCAGGGCGCGCGCGGTGCTGGCGCTGCCGCGGCCGTAGTACTCGGCACGCCGCCCGGTTCGGTGCAGGCCGGTGCCCCAGATCGACGGCCCGGAAAACCCCACCCCGTCGGCGAGCAGCGCATCGGCGTTAGCCAGAGGCACCAGCTTGCCCTTGGCCACACCATGGATGTCGGTGAATTGGGCAATCAGCGTGTGAACGCCCTGGGCGGCGAGCTTTTCCTTGAAGTTCTTCATGACGTCGTGCCGGAGTCAGCTCACGAGGCCGCAACACGCAAGGAGGCACGCAGGATCGCGAGCGCCTCGCCGAACACGGCATCAGGTATCGTGAGCGGAAAGAGGAATCGCAGCACATTGCCGTTCACACCGCAGGTCAGCAACAACAAGCCTCGCATCAGGGCTTCTGACTGAACGCGCTTGGCAAATTCGGCGTCGGGCAGGTCGGTGCCGGGCTGGTTGAATTCGGCCGCGACCATTGCGCCCAGGCCCCGGACATCGGCCAGGTGGGGCAACTCCCAGCGCATGCTTTCGATCACGCCCTTGAGCTGATCGCCCAGCCACTGGCCGCGCTCGACCAGGCGTTCTTCGGCGATCACATCGATCACCGCGTGCGCCGCTGCAATCGCCAACGGATTGCCTGCGTAGGTGCCGCCCAGGCCACCCGGCGGCGGCGCGTCCATGATCTCCGCCTTTCCCGTCACGGCCGACAGCGGCAAGCCGGCCGCGAGTGACTTGGCAATCGCCATCAGGTCGGGCACCACGCCGAAATGTTCCATCGCGAACATCTTGCCGGTGCGGCCGAAGCCGGTCTGGATTTCATCGGCAATCATCAGGATGCCGTGTTCGTCGCACAACTCGCGCAGCCAGTGCACGGCGGCCGCCTGGATCACGTTGAAGCCACCCTCACCCTGCACCGGCTCGAACACGATGGCTGCGACGCGGCGCGGTTCGATGTCGGCTTTGAACAGGTGTGCGATGGCTGTCTTCACGCTGTCGAGGTTGGTGCGATGGCAAGGGAACGGTGCGTGGTAGACCTCGGGCGCGAAGGGGCCGAAACCAGCCTTGTAGGGTTGCACCTTGCCGGTGAGCGACACCGCAAACAGGCTGCGACCATGAAAGGCGCCGCTGAAAGCGATCACGCCACCGCGCCGCGTGTAGGCGCGCGCGATCTTCACCGCGTTTTCGATCGCTTCGGCACCGGTGGAGAACAGCGCCGTTTTCTTCGCGTGGCTGCCGGGCGTGAGCGCGTTGAGCTTTTCCGCCAGCGCGATATACCCCTCGTAGGGCACCACCTGGTAGCAGGTGTGCATGAAACGCTGCAACTGCGCCGTCACCGCAGCCTGCACTTTAGGGTGGCGGTGTCCGGTGTTGAGAACCGCAATGCCGCCGGCAAAGTCGATATAACGCCGGCCTTCGATGTCCCACACTTCCGCGTTCTCAGCCCGATCGGCAAAGAAGCTGCCCATCACGCCCACGCCGCGCGGCGTGGCCGCCGCCTTGCGGGCCATCAGTTGTTCGTTCGGCGAGTGTTGCATGCGGGTCTCCCGAGGGGCGATTGATCAGTCGATGCGGAACCAGGTGGTCTTCAGTTCGGTGTACTTGTCGAAAGCGTGGAGGGACTTGTCGCGCCCGTTGCCGCTTTGCTTGAAGCCGCCGAACGGCACCGTGATGTCGTCTTCGTCGTACTGGTTCACATGCACCGTGCCGGCGCGCAGGCCACGCGCGACGCGGTGGGCGCGGTTGAGGTTGTCGCTCCACACACTGGCTTGCAGCCCGTAGGACGAGTCATTTGCGAGTGCAAGCGCTTCCGCCTCGGTGTCGAAGCGCAACACCGACATCACCGGGCCGAAGATCTCTACGCGAGCGATGCGCATGCTGCTTGCCACACCATCGAACACGGTGGGCTGCTCGAAGTAGCCGCCCGTCTCCGCGCGCACCTGGGCGCCGCCGCAGGCCAGGCGTGCGCCTTCGCTCTTGCCGGCTTCGATGTAGCCCAGCACGGTGCGCAGCTGCGTTTCGTCGACGATGGCACCCATCTGCGAGTTGCCGCTGAGCGGGTCGCCGGGCTGATAGTTGGGGGCCTCTGCGGCGACCATCTCGACGAAGCGGTCTGCGACCGCGCGCTGCACCAGCACG
>JANNKS010000710.1:0-2592 GCA_031396425.1 Rhizobacter sp.
CCTTGGAATAGTCGGTCAGGTTTTTTTCGGTGGTGGTGCCCGATTGCACGCACACCGTCGCGCCCTTGAGCTGCTTGGCGCTCGTGATCTTCGACTTCTTGGTCACCATGAAACCCTGGCCATCGTAGTAGGTTGCACCAGTGAAGTGCAGGCCCAGCGACGCGTCGCGGGTCAGTGTCCAGGTCGTGTTGCGCGACAGCACGTCGACTTCACCGGCCTGCAGCGCCGCGAAACGCTGCGCCGCGTTGAGCGGCACCCATTTGATCTTGGTCGCGTCGCCCAGCACGCTGGCCGCGATCGCCTTGCAGACGTCGACGTCCAACCCGGCCCAGTTGCCCTGGCTGTCAGCCGCCGAAAACCCCGGCAGGCTGGGGTTCACGCCGCACACCAACTGGCCGCGTTGTTTGATGGTGTCCAGCGTTTTGCCCGCATGGGCCGGCAATGACAGCGCCAGTGCAGCAGCGGTGCACAGGCCGAACAGCACCGACTTCGAGGAGAAAGAATGACTCATGTGTACTCCAGGATCAAGATCTGACCAAAAATGCGCCGAGGCGAACGAGGCACGGTAAACCGGCGCAGTCTAGGCGCGCGATCTCACGCTTCGCATGCTCGATTTCCCTCGTGCCCCGCACTCATGCAAACTCGTCATGCCGTCATGCGGCCGCACTCAGAGGCTGAACCGGTTCGAGCAAGGTGCGTGCCATTGCCTGGTCGCACGTGGGCGGGCCTGGATGCCCGCGTTGTGGCCCGGGCCGCGCATCGCCCCCAGCTCCGCAGGCCCGGGCGATCGCGGTGCCTTCGTGGGGATCAAGCGGGGCTACGATGCGTTCTTGTCCTCACGGCTTGGCGGTTGCGCCGCTCGGTCTGCACATGCGAACTTTGATCTTCCTGTCACTGCTGGCGTTTGCGACGCACAGTGCGGCGCTGAACGGCACGGTGACGCGGGTCGCCGACGGCGACACCCTGTGGGTTCGTCTGGAGCCTTCCGAGCCCCGGCCCCACCCAGGCGGGCGCAGGCCGCTCAAGGTTCGCCTGCAGGGAATCGACGCACCCGAGCGTTGCCAGGCCTGGGGGCCGCGGGCGAAGGCCGCCCTGGAGGGGCGCGTGTTGCACCGCAAGGTGCGGCTGACCAGCAGCGCCACGGATGAATACCACCGCAGCATTGCCACGTTGGAACTCGACGGCGAAGACATCAGCGCCTGGATGGTCGGCCAAGGCCACGCCTGGAGTGCGCGTTTTCACCGCAGTGCGGGCGCCTATGCGGCACATGAGCGCGCCGCCAGGAACGCCAGGCGCGGTTTGTTCGCCGATGCCGGGGCGGTCGAGCCGCGTCTGTTTCGCAAGGTGCACGGTCCCTGCCGGTGAGCCGCCGGGTTCAGACCGCCGCACGCTGACCAGGCATCGCCGCCAGCGTGGCGCAACGGCTCACTTGCGCATCAGGGTGCTCTTGCCGAACAGGCTCTCGAGCAGATCGACCGCCAGCTCGGCGGTGCGGTTGCGCACGTCCAGCGCCGGGTTGAGCTCCATCACATCGAGTGACGCAAGCCGGCCGGTGTCGGCGATCATCTCCATGCAAAGTTGCGCTTCGCGGTAGGTCGGGCCGCCGCGAACCGTCGTGCCCACGCCGGGGGCGATTTCGGGGTCGAGGAAGTCGACGTCGAAACTGACGTGCAAGTGGGTGTTGGCGTCCATCGTCGCGAGCGCCAGCTCCATCGTGTGGCGCATGCCCATCTCGTCGATGTAGCGCATGTCGAACACATCGAGGTCGGCTTCGTGCACGAGGCGTTTTTCGCCATCGTCGACGCTGCGAATACCGATCTGCCGAATCGACTTTGCATTCAGCGCCGGCACCGCGCCGCCGATTTCGATCAATTCCTGCGGCCCGTGGCCGCACAGGCACGCGACGGGCATGCCGTGGATGTTGCCGCTGGGGGTGAGCACGTTGGTGTTGAAATCGGCGTGGGCATCGAGCCAGATGACGCGCAACTTCTGGTTCGTCGTGCGGCAATGGCGCGCCACCGCGCTGATCGAGCCCACGCCCAGGCAGTGGTCCCCGCCGAGCAGAATGGGCAGGCGGCCGCGCTGCAGTTCGGCATACATCGCGTCATGCACGGTCTGGTTCCACTCGACCACCTCGGCCAGGTGCCGGTAGCCGTTCACCGGTGCGAGCCAGGGGTTGGACGGGCCGGTGAGGTTGCCCAGGTCGATCACCTCCAGACCGTGACGCGACAGCACCGGGGCGATGCCAGCCACGCGCAACGCCTCCGGGCCCATGCTCGCGCCACGCGTTCCGGCGCCGATGTCGGTGGGCGCGCCGATCAGGCTGATTCTGCGGGTCAATCGAACCCCTCGTCCGCCGGGTACGTCGGCCGGTCCCCCGCGGGGACGCGGCCTGGCTCGGCGAGCTGAGGCCGGGCACAGACAATCCCTGCGGACTGTCTGTGCCCGGCAAAGGCCATCGGCCTCTGGCCGATGGCGGCCCGGCGCTCGGCCCGCAAAGGCGTTGTTGCGGCGACAGGGTTCATATGTCGACGGCGAACTCGCCGGTCTGGGTTTGCGGCAGGTCGAAACCGTACTCGGATTCGAGATGGC
>JANNKS010000773.1:0-6735 GCA_031396425.1 Rhizobacter sp.
CGTGCTGGCCGACCCGACGGCGTCGCCGCACGACTGGGCACTGCCCGAGGCGGAGGCCATACCGCTCGCGCTGACGATCAACGAATTGCTGACGAACGCCGTCAAACACAGCCAGGCGCCGGCAGCCGGCGAGCGTGAGCCGGTGGTGTGCAGCCTGACTTCGAGCGCGCAGGCGGTGCACCTGTCGATCGCGAACCGGGCACGCCTGCCCGAGGGCTTCAGCCTGGCCGGGCGCGCCGCCGGCATCACCGGGCTGGCGCTGGTGCAGTCGCTGTTGCCACCGCGCAGCGCGACCCTGCGCATCGAACAAGAGGGCGTATGGGTGGTCGCCTCATTGCGGCTGGTCGCGCCTGGCATCGTGCAAATCCCTGCTGCTGCGGCGCCGATGGCAGTGTCCCGGGCCACATCGTGGTAAGCCACCAACGCCCGTGACGTGCCAGTTCGTGAAGATCGGCGCGGCGGGGCCTGGTATCGGCACCGACGGGCGCGCGCTTCATTGACAATTCCCGGGCGTCCCACCTGGGCGCGATCGCAGTGAGGGCCCGTGGCTGACAAGGGCAAGATCCTGATCGTCGACGACGACCGCCTGGTGGTGGTCACGCTCACCTACGGCCTGTCGCAGGCGGGTTACGACGTGATCGCTGCGGACAACGGTGACGATGCGATCCAGATGGCGCGCGAGCGCCGGCCCGCGCTGGCGCTGCTCGACATTCGCATGGAAGGCAAGAGCGGCTTCGACGTCGCCTTGGTGCTGCGCGAGGAATGCCGGATTCCGTTCATGTTCCTCTCCGCGTTTTCGGATGACGAGACGGTGCGCAAGGTCAGGGCGCTGGGTGCGCTGGCCTACCTGAGCAAGCCGCTCGACATCAAGAAGCTCGTGCCGGCGGTGGATTCGGCCTTTTCGGCGCTGAACGCGCGCCGGGCCGCAGCCCTGTCGGCGCGGCCGCGCATGGAAGCGGCCGCCACCGTGCCCGCGCCGCTGCCCGCCCAGGCGACTGAACCGATGACGGCAGCGATCGCGATGGCGGTGGGCGTGTTGATGCACCGCTATTCACTCGCCCGTGCGCCGGCCCTGGAGCGGCTGCGTCGCATGGCGGCGCCGCATGGCCAGACGCTGGCCGAACACGCCGAGCGGATTCTCGAGGCGGTGGAAACACTCGCACCGCCGAGCCGCCACTGAAAAGGCCGCTTCGGCACAGCCCGCGAGCGGCGTGAACAAATTCACGCGGCACGCTGTGGGCGCCGCGTACCGCCGCGAGCGTTCAAGTTCACCGGCATCCCGCCGATAACGCCGGATGAGGTCTGTCCACGCCGCTCGTTCTTCCTGGCCATGTCTTTGAGATCCTGGGTGTCGCGGCTGTCGTTCTGGCTGGCCGCGTTTTGTGCAGTCCTGTCGTTTGTGGCTGAAGCTCCGCTCGGGCCGCGCCTGGGCTCGTTCGCGATCATCTGCGCCGTGTTCTCGCTGCTGGTGTGGCGCGGCTGGAAGCCGCCAGCGCGCGATTGGCAGCCCACCGAACCATCGATGCTCGAACCGGAGGGGCTGATCGAGGCCGGCAAGCGCATCACCCGCAGCTGCGCGCAGTCACATGACCTCGACGAGGCGCTGCGCGCTGTGGCCCAGGTGCTGACCCAGGAACTCGGTGCGCTCGAGGTGCGCCCCGGCCGGATCTTGCTGCAACCGCAGGGGCGCAGTTTTGTGCCGCTGACTGACCCGAGCCTGCCGAAACCACGAGGCGCTTCCGGCAAGCTGAAGCCCGCCGGCGAGCATGCCCTGCGCGAGGGCGCCCACTTCACCGACGCCGCACTCGGGCATGCCCTGGTGGTCAAACACGCGGGCGATCTTGTGGCGCTGATTCAATTCGATGCGCTCGTGGTCCAGGTTCCCGCCGAAGCGATGGCGCAATTGCTCGCGTTGGCGGCCACCGAACTGGGCCGGGTGGTGGCGCGCGATTTGCGCCCGAGTGCCGGCGCAGCGTTGGAACCGGCCGCACCACTGCTGGCGAGCAGCGCCGAGGGATCGGAATTCCTGGCCGCCATCAGCGCAGATCGTGAACTCGCGCTGTTCATTCTGGAGCCGGACCACCGGCGCCTGGTGGCGATCAGCCGGCGTGCCGAACGCGATTTCGCTGCGCGCCGCCAGCGCGTGCTGGGCAAGACCGTGGCCGAAGTGTTCAGCGGTGTGACGGCTGAACAGACCCAGCGGGCCATCGAGGAGGCCCTGGCCAGTGGCGTGAGCGTCGAGCAAAGTCTGGTCTGGTCGACGTCGCGTGGCCAGCGCGGCGCCAATGTGAGTTGGTGCGCCTTGCGGCACGCCGACGGAACGCTGCGCTGGCTGGTGGCGATGGCGCGCGATCTGCAAGCGGAGCCCTCGAGCCGTGCCGAACGCCGCGCGATGCCGCGCCACGGCCGGCTGCACGCCGATGCGGCGCGGCCACCCGTCACCGCGCTGCCGCGCCCGACCGCGGTGGTGTCGCGCCAGGGCGGCACGTCGTGAACCGTGCAATATTTTGCGGAATGCCGCGCGCCGATGCAGCGCGCCCGGCCGGTTGCCGATGCGTCGCTGCCGTGGCGCGGCCATGCAGCGTGCAATGTGACAACAAGTTGCTGCTGCACGGCCTGACCCATCGAACCCGATTCAAGTTCAGACGCCTATGGGCCGATACCGGGACATGAATCGCAGCGCGCAGACCCGCCACGCAGGACCCTCGGGCAGCGCCCGGGCCCGGGAGTGTCAGGCTCGGGGCGCGCCGAGGCCCTGCCCATGAGCCCCATGCGACCCATCGCCGACCCGCTGGCGGGCACCGCAGCCCAGGTGCTGCTGGTCGACGACGACGAAGTCAAGCTGCTGCTGTGCAGCGCCGCTCTGCAAAGTCGCGGATTCGACATCCGGCACGCCACCGGCGGCGTGCAGGCCCTCGAGTTGATACAGGGCTGGCGCCCCGACGTGGTGGTGCTGGACGCGTTGATGCCCGAACTGGACGGGTTCGAAACCTGCCGCCGTCTGCGCATCACGCCCGGCTTCGAAGGCATCCCGGTGCTGATGCTCACAGGGCTGGATGACGACGCATCGATACAGCGCGCCTTCGACGCCGGCGCGACCGACTTCTTTGTGAAATCGTCGCAGTGGACCCTGCTGGCCGGGCGGCTGCACTACCTGTTGCGCTCGTCGCGCAATCGCATTGAACTCGAAGACAGCAAGAGCCGGCTGGCGCGTGCCCAGGATCTCGCCCGCATGGGCAGCGTGGAGTGGCGCGCTGGCGCCGACGAGCCGGTGCTGTCCGAAGAAGCGCGCCGGGTGCTTGGTTTCCTCGACCACGAAAAAGGCGGTTGGCGCGACCTGCTGCACAAGGTGTGCCCAGGGCACCGCAGTGCGCTGGTCCGCATCCTGCGCGAAACGCTGGCGAAGTCCAGCGTTCTGCTGTGCGACATGCCGTTCGAGCCAGCTGCCGGGGGCGGCCAGCGCATCATCCACATCGAGGCGGAGCCGCAATTCGATCCGTCCGGGAAGGTGCTGCTGTACGCCGGCATCGTGCAGGACGTCACCGAGCGCCTGGTGGCGCGCGAGCGCATCAAGCACATGGCGAACTTCGATGCGCTGACCGATCTGCCGAACCGTGCGCAGATGATTCAGCGCGTCGAGCGTGCCCTGGAACACGCCCGATGCGACCGCCATGCGGTGGCCTTGCTGCAAGTCAACCTGGACCGCTTCAAGGTCATCAACGAAACCCTCGGCCACACCGCGGGGGACGAGTTGTTGAAGGAAGTGTCGCGCCGCCTGCGCGGCTGCGTGCGCCACAACGAAGCCCTGATCGAGAACGAGGGCGAGAAGCCAGGCGCCCGCCCGCACCAGACGCTCGAATCGATCGGGCGCGTCGGCGGCGACGAATTCCTGGCCCTGCTGCCCGACATCGGCGATGCAGGCGAAGTTGAGCAAGTCGCGCAGCGCGTCATTGCCGCCTTGCAGGAATCCTTCATCGTCGGCGGGCAGGAGTGTTTTGTCAGCGCCAGCGTCGGGTTCGCGATGTTCCCGCGCGACGCCCTGGGCTGCGCCGACCTGGTGCGCAACGCGAACGTGGCGACGTCGGCGGCGAAGGCGCAGGGCAGCAAGACCGCGACGCCGTTCCATCCTTCACTGGCCGGCAAGGGCCGCGAGCGGCTGGAGCTGGAAAGTGCGCTGCACAAGGCGATCGAGCGCAACGAACTGGTGTTGCACTACCAACCCAAGGTCGACGTCCGCAACGCGCGCATGGTCGGCGTCGAAGCGCTGATGCGCTGGCAGCGCGGCGCGGTGCTGGTGCCGCCCGGAGACTTCATAGCACTGGCGGAAGAGTCGGGCCTGATCGTCGCGATGAGCGAATGGGCGATCCGTGAGGCGGCACGCCAGGCACGCCGCTGGAAGGACAGTTTCGGCTTCGACGATGCAATTGCGGTGAACCTGCCGAATCGCATGTTCGAACATTCCGATCTGGTCGACCTGATTCACGACGCGGTGACGAATGCCGGTGTGCCGCATGCGGCGATCAAGATCGAAATCACCGAAACCGGCCTGATGAAGGATCTGCTCGGCGTGATCCCGACGCTGCATCGCCTGAATGCGATCGGCGTGGAGGTGTCGATCGACGACTTCGGCACCGGCTACTCGTCGCTCGCCTACCTCACCACGCTGCCGATCAGCGAACTCAAGATCGACCGTTCGTTCGTCAAGGACCTGGGCAAACAGCCCAAGAGTGCCGCGGTCACGTCGGCCATCATGGCGCTGGCGCGCTCATTGCGGCTGCGTGTGGTGGCCGAGGGCGTCGAGACGGCGGCCCAGATGGAGGCGCTGCATCGCCTGGGCTGCACCGTGATGCAGGGTTTCCTGTTCAGCAAGGCGCTGCCCGGTGCGCAGATCGAAGAATGGTTGCAGCAGGTCATGCTGCCCAGGAAAGCGCCCTGGATCGTGACAGCCGGCGGCTTCGAGGCGATTGACATTGCGGCGGTCGAGCCGCCCCTAGGCGCGCCGGCGCGCGCCGCCTGAGCCGCTCCAGCACCGTTGCGGCGCACCACAAATCATGGAAACCACTCAGAAACCCGGCGGCGCCCAGCAAGGCAGCGAAGTTTCGGTCGCGCAGCTGGCCAAGGCGACGTTGCGCCGCCTCGCCACCGAACAACTGGAGCCAACGCCGGACAACTACGCACGCGCGTACGCGCAGGTGCAGGGCCGCGCCAAACCTGCGGCCCTGCCCGACGCCGCATTGCCCCTCGTGTTGCGGCTCGCCGAACGCGCCTTCGGGGGCGACACCCAGGCCCGCGCGATGAGCTTCGCCAAGGCCCTGGCTGAAGGCCAGTGGCAGCAGGCCCAGTCGGTGTTGAGCAGCAGTGACGACGGTGCGCAGCAACTCGCGAACCTGATCGAGCGGCTGGTGCGGGGTGTTGAACGCGGCGGGCGCAGCTGGACCCTGGCGCGCAAGAAGGACGGCCTGCAGCGGGTGCTCGAAGGCAGCCGCAGCGACGTGCAGCGACTGAAACAGCGCCTTCAACAGCTGTTGCACAGCTGGGAATCGGACGCCCCGGCGGTCGCCGTCGAGGCCGCGGAAGCAACGGTCACGCCGGCCGGTGCCTCGGCGCCAGGCGCCGGCAACGCCACCAAGGCGACGCCGAACGAACTCATGACGACGGGCCCAACGTCGCAGCCCCCGGCTGCCACGGCGGCAACGGTGTCGGGGTCCGCGAAGGCTGCTGCCGTCAACGCCCCGGACGAGCGCCTGCCGGACGAGCTTGCGGCTTGGCTGGCCTGGATCGACCCGGCCATTGCGGCGCTGGTCAGTGCGCTGCCCGAGGGCGATGCAGAGAGTCGGCGCCTGCGCCAGGCGCTGGCCGACAGCACGAAGGCGGTGCACCTGAACGGCGCCACGGCGGCGTCCGCAGCACAGATGGCGCAGATCGGCAAGAAAGCCCAGCGAGCGCTGCAGCATCGGCACCACCTGGTGGAACAACTGGGCGGTCTGTGCAGTGAACTTGCCGCAAGCATGGCTGAACTGGCCGAAAGCGACTCTTGGGCACGCGGCCAATGCGAAGCGATGCAGAACACGCTGAAAGAGGGCATCACGGCGCGCGGCGTGAAGGCCGCCGGCGAACTGTTGCGCGACACACGCGCGCGGCAGGTCGGCCTGCGCCAACAACGCGAACAGGCGCGCGAGTCGCTCAAGTCGCTGATCGGCAACATGCTGACGGACCTGAATGAACTGGGCTCGCAAACCGGCCGATTCCAGGAAAACGTGGGCCGCTATTCGGCCGTGATCGAGAGTGCCGATTCGCTCGAAGACCTGACCCACTTGGTGCGCGACATGGCGACCGAGAGCCGTGTCGTGCACGGCGTGGTGGCGAAGACACAGGGCCGGCTGAACGACGAGCATGCCAAGGCGGAGAGCCTGACGCAGCGTGTCAATGAACTCGAAAACGAACTGCGCCGCCTGGCCGATGAAGTGACGACCGACCAGTTGACCCAGGTCGCGAACCGGCGAGGACTGCTCAAGGTGTTCGAGGTCGAACGCGCCCGCATGGAACGCAGCGGCAACCCCCTGGCGGTGGGCCTGCTCGACATCGACAACTTCAAGCGCCTGAACGACGAACATGGCCACCAGACCGGCGATGAGGCGCTCAAGGCGCTTGCGGCGCTGGTCGGCAAGACCTTGCGCGCCACCGATCTGGTGGCGCGTTACGGTGGCGAAGAATTCGTCGTGCTGTTGCCTGAGA
>JANNKS010000038.1:0-14386 GCA_031396425.1 Rhizobacter sp.
GCGCCGCCCTTCATGCCGAACACCGGCCCGAGCGACGGCTCGCGCAGCGCGATGATCGCCTTCCTGCCGATGTGGTTCAGCGCATCGCCCAGGCCCACCGTGGTGGTGGTCTTGCCCTCGCCGGCGGGCGTGGGGCTGATCGCCGTGACCAGGATCAGCTTGCCGTCGGGCCGGTCGTGCAGGCTCTCCAGATACGCAAGCGACAGCTTGGCCTTGTAGTGGCCGTACGGCACCAGGTGTTCGTCGGCGATGCCCAGGCGTTTCGCTGCAAGAGTGGTGATGCGTTCGAGCCGGGCCGCCTGGGCAATGTCGATGTCGCTGCGCACGATGGCGATTCCTCGGAGCTTGGGGTGGGATCCGAATTGTGAACGAGGAGTCGCTGCCCCTCAACGAATCGCATCGTGTCCCATGCGATCCGCGTGCGCGGCGTCGATGCTGCCCCCCGAGGCCACCATGATGGCTCGATGCTCCGGGACCTGGTGCAGGAATGCGTCGCGCAGTGCGGCGTCGCTCAAGCTGGCGGCGCGCAGGTCCAGCGCCGCCCGCGCGGCGGCGAGAACCGCGGCGGCACGCGCGTCGCCAGCGCGTGCGAACACCTGGTGGCAGGTCCATTGAATGAGGCGCGGCTGCTCAGTTCCGCCAAGCTCGTCAGCGTCGCTCAGGCACGGTGCCAGTTCGTCAACCCAGGCCAGGGCGCCAGGCAGATCATCGCGCGCGAGCGCCGCCCGCGCCAATCCGGCGCAAGCGTCGTGGCGCGTCGGGCTGGCGGCCTCGAGGGCCGTGGCACGAGCGCGCTCGAATGCTTCAGCCGCCTGGCCCGGCCTGCCCCCAGCCAATTCGGCATTGCCCAGCGCGCACATGGCGAACACCTGGGTCCTGCGGTCCTCGACGGCGATCGAAATCTCGAGGGCGGCGCGCGCGTGCGCCAGTGCCGCCCCCGCGTCGCCACGATAGAGTGCAAGCTGCGACAGATTGCAGAGTTGATTCGATTCGGACAGTCGGTCGCCGACGGCTTGATTGAGCTGCAGTCCTTCCTGGAGGTGCTGATCGGCCTGCTCGAGCGCCCCCAGCTTCAGCCATGACAGGCCCAGATTGCCCAGCGTGATGCCCAGGCCACGTGCATCGCCGAGTTCGCGCGCTATCGGCAACAACTGCCGATCGGTCTCGAAGGAAAGCACTACATCATCGCGCAGGCCGGCGATGACCGACAGAGTATTCAGCAACACCGCTTCGTGGTAGCGCCGGCCGAGCCGGCGCGCCATGGCCAGGCCGTCCTGCACCAGCGTCTCGGCCGCCACGAGGTCCCCAAGCAGGGCCAGTGCATTGGCGAGGAGCTGCTGCGCGCGCAGGCGCAAGTCATCGTCGCCGACACGTTCGGCAAAGGCCATCGCATTGCGCGCGGCGGGTTCCTGCGCCCGCGGGTCGGCCGTGTCCATCGCGAGCTTCGCGCGCCGCCAGCAGACTTCCCCACGCAGCTGATCGTCATCGAGCGATTCGGCGATCCGCTGCAATGAATCGATGTCGGCCCGCTGTTCGGTGCGCCGACCCTGGGTATGCAGGCTGCGCTCGCGCGCCGCGAGCAAACGCCAACGAAACCGCAAGGCCTCGCCGGCGCCCGCATCCGCATCCGAGGCACCGGTGGGCTCGGGCGCGGCGAGTGCCAAGGCCTTGTCGATGAACGTCAACGCGGCCGCGTGCATGTAGCGCGCACCGGCGTGCTCGGCTGCCTTCGCCAGGTAGTCGCTGGCGCGGCGCGAATCGCCCGCGCGCTCGAAGTGCTCCGCAGCCGCGCCCAGAAAGTCGTTGGCGCGCGCACCGCGCAGCCCGGCAAGCCATTCGGCCGCCTTCGCGTGGCAGTCGCGGCGCAGGCGCCTGAGCACGGTGTCGTAGGTGACCTGATGCAGCAGGTGATGCTGGAAAGCGTACTCGCGCATCCCGTCAAGACTCGTCTCGCGATGCGCGACCACCAGCCCTCGCTGCGGCTGGGCCGGCAGGCAGGCCGGCGCATCGGCGTCGATGGCGGCGAGCGCCTGGTCCCAGAAGACGTGGCCGATCACCGAGGCCTGTTGCAGGGCCAGTTTTTCCGCCGGCTTCAACGCATCCAGACGGGCCTGCAACACACCGGTCAGGGTTTGCGGCACCCGGGTGGCCAGAAGCTTCTGGGGCACAACGCGCCAGGGTTCGCTGTCGGTATTGATGGCGCCGTCGTCCACCAGCATCTTGACCAGTTCCTCCATGTAGTAAGGGTTGCCCTCGGCACCCCCGGTGATCAACTCGCGCAGCGCATCGGGGATTTCGCCCAGCTTCTTCAGCAGTTCGACGGCGAGTTCATGGCTGAGGCCCTTGTCAAGCGGGTTCAGATCGATGCGTTCCCCGCAACGCCAGGTGGCGTGCGCCTCGAACAGCGCGGGGCGTGTCGTGGTCAGCATCAGCATCGGCAGGTCGTGATTCGCCTGCTCGAGGAACTGCAGAAAATCCAGCGAACCCTCGTCGGCAAAGTGGAGGTCTTCGACCAGCATCACCAGGGGCCCGGCGTGGCGCGCCGCGATCTCGGCGAAGAATCGCGCTGCGGCCAGGAACGCCCGGCTGCGCAGCTGCAGCCCGTCGCGGGCGACGCCTTGCACGAACCTGCTGTCGGCGAAATCCAGACCGATCAGATGGCCGAGCAGATGCGTGTGGGCCTGGGCGATGTCGGCGCCGTCCCGCGCCGCCAGCATCGGCAGGATGCCCTGCTCGAACTTGCGCTTTGCGCTGTCCATGCTGTCGTCATCGGCAATCTGAAGCCACCAGGCCAGCACGTCGCGCAGCAAGCCGTACGCTTGAGTGCGGGTTTGCGGGTGGGCGCGCCCCTTGAAGAGGACGAACGGTTCGGGTCGGGTTTCCGCCCAGTTCTCGAATTCGAAGAGCAGGCGGCTCTTGCCCACGCCGGCGTCGGCCACCACGCAGACAGCGATCAGTGCGGGATCGCGATGCAGGCGTTCGAACAGCTGCTTCAATCGATCGAGTTCGGCATCGCGGCCCACCATGCACGTCTGGACACCTTCGATGCCGCGCGTCGCGACGCGAAACGCGCGTGGCTTGGCGCCCCGCACCAGGTAAGTGACGATGGGCTGATCGATGCCCTTGACGCGCAGCGGCGGCTGCAGCTCGACGTCGAACACGCCGCGCACGTGCCGATAGGTGTCATGGCTGATGCGCAAGGCACCCGGCGGTGCACTCTGCTCCATTCGCGCGGCAACGTTGACGGTGTTGCCGCGAATGCTGTGCTCGGCGTCGACACCCCCGCCGAGCAGCACAGGCCCCGTGTGAATGCCCACGCGCACACCGAACCCGGCGTGGCCATGGCGCTGCGCAACGCGTGCACTCGCGGAGCGGCCTTCGCCCAGCAGCGCCAGGCCGGTTTTCACGGCTCGTTCCGGGTCGTCTTCTCGCGTCTCGTCGGCACCGAACACCGCCAGCAGGTTGTCCCCGGCGTATTGCAGCACCTTGCCCTGGTGCGCTTCGACGACCCGGGTGCATGCCGCAAGGGCACCATCGAGCACGACGTGCACGTCTTCCGGGTCGAGCTGCTGGGCGAGTGCCGTGGAGCCAACGAAATCGAGGAACAACACCGTGACCTGCCTGCGCACCTGACCGGGCATGGGCCGTTCGGCCAGCGACGCCAGGCGGACGCGCAGCGGGCCCAGTGCCGCATCGACGGCCGCGTCGCCCAGCAGCGCACGCTGGCCTTCGAGGCTGGCCATCGCGGCCTCCAGATGGTGTTGTTCCTGCGTGCTCACGGCCGGTATTCCAGGCGGGGATGATGCCACTCGCCCGGGTGGCCTGCCGGATTCTGCCCTCGCTCGAATCGCATCGTGTCCAATGCGGTCTGCCGCCACGGCCATTCGGGAGTGCCGCCATGAAGTTCAAGAAGATCGCCCTCGGCCTGCTGGCCGCCCTTGGGGTGGCCGGCACGGCCGGCTGGTTCAGCCTCGACAAGGAGACGCGTGGGCTGCTGGCGACGTTGCCGACGAATCGCGACCTGCTGTTCTGGAGCCAGCCGCAGCGCGACGCGGCATTTCGCGCGCTCGACCGGCTGCCGGTGCTGGCGAAGTGGCGCGTCGTGCCGACCGGTGGCACGCCGATGGCGCTGCCGCCGGGCCCGCCGCTGAAACTGCCTGTCGACGTCGACGCCTACATGGCGGGCCAGCGCAGCGCGGCGCTGCTGATCGTGCACGACGGCAAGCTGCGCCTGGAGCGCTACGGCCTGGGCTTCGACCAGAAAGGGCGCTGGACGAGCTTCTCGGTGGCCAAGTCCATCACCTCCACGCTGGTCGGTGCCGCCATCCGCGACGGCCACATCCGCAGCATGGACGACAAGGTCAGCGACTACATCGCGCCGATGAAAGGCTCGGCCTACGACGACGTCAGCATCCGCCAGCTGCTGACGATGACCTCGGGCGTGCGCTGGAACGAGGACTACGCCGACCCGAACTCCGACGTGGCGCAGTTCAACAAGCACCAGCCCGAGGAGGGCGTCGATGCGCTGGTGAGCTACCTGCGCCGCCTGCCACGCGAAGTGCCGCCCGGCACACGCTGGCACTACAGCACCGGCGAGACGAACCTGGTGGGCATCCTGGTCAGCCAGGCGACGAAAAAGCCGCTGGCGACCTATCTATCGGAGAAGATCTGGGTGCCGGCCGGCATGGAGCAGCAGGCGACCTGGATCCTCAGCCGCACCGGCAACGAGATCAGCGGCTGCTGCATCCAGGCCGCGACACGCGACTTCGCACGTTTCGGGCTCTTCATCCTGAACGGCGCCCGCGTCAACGGGCAGAGCATCGCGCCGGACGGTTGGCTGACCGAAGCCACCACCGAGCGCAGCGCCACCGGCCGGCCCGGCCGCGGTTATGGCTACCAGTGGTGGACCAACACCGACGGCAGCTTCGCGGCGCGCGGCATCTTCGGCCAGGGCATCTTCATCGACCCGAAGCGCAGACTCGTGATCGCCTCCAACGCCAACTGGGCTGCGGGAGCGAGCGACCCCACCACCAGCGCGGCGCGGGAAGACTTCTACCGTGCGGTGCAGAAGGCCGTCGATGACGAGGCTGCTGTCGTGCCCGGCAGCAGGCCTCGAACCTAGGCAGGAACGTAGGTCAACCTGATCACATCCTCGCCAATCCGATCACTGGTCATGAGGCGCAGCGGCGGCCGGGGCCCGGCGAAATAGGGCTTGCCGTGACCAAGCACGACGGGGTGCAGGTAGATTCGATACTCATCGATCAAGCCAAGTTCGGTGAGGCTTTTCGCCAAGTGCGGGCCGGCAACTTCGATCTCCCCGTCGCGCTCGGCCTTCAGCTTGCGGATCGCGCCTTCGAGATCACCCTCAACAAGTCTGGCGTTGGGGCCGACCGACTTCAACGTGCGTGAGACGACCCATTTCGGCTGGTTCCGCCACGCCGCCGCGAAGGCGAGTTCCTCTGCATTCCATTCAGGATGATCGTCGTCCCAGTAACGCATGACCTCATACATCTGGCGACCGTAGACACTGCCCGCCTGCCCCTGAGCCTCCTCGATGAAGTGGCGGAAGAGCGTGGGGCTTGGCCCAAACGCCATATGGTCAACGTAGCCGTCCAGGGACTGGTTCATTCCAAACACGAGCTTGGCCATGCTGCAAATCTCCATCTGAAGTTTTCAGGATAGCTTGAGCTGCCGTTGCGCGTGATTGAGGTTGAGGAAGGCTTCATCGAAGTGATCTTCTGGAGGATCGGTTGCTCGACGACCGCGAATCGCGGCGATGGTGGGGTGGGCCGATCGCCCCGTCGACCGGCTGGTATCCGGCGCTGTGCCGTTCGCGTGCTCCCGGCCAGGTCCTGACATCCACGTTCGCGACCCGAAGGTCAGGGGCAGACTGGAAGCGGCCCCTCACCTCAGGGCAGTTCCGGAGCGCCAGAGCTACATCAATCGGATGCCGGTCAGCGGTTCGATGGCGCTCGATTCAGCTATCCTCACAGCGGGCTGCACGGCTACAGACATAACGAGTTCGTGCCGTGGCAGCTTGGTGCATTGATCTAGGGAGCGGCGGCGATGAACGATGCCCTCGGTCTGAGCTTGAGTTGTGAATCCGCCGCTGCGGCGCAGGCCTACCAACGGGCTGTCGACGCCTACCTGCACGCTTGGCCCGGCGTCGGTCCGGCAGTCGACGAGGCGCTTGCCGCCGCGCCGGACTTCGCGCTCGCGTACGCACTGCGCGCCCTGCACGCGGCGCTATACATGCGGCGCGCCGCAGTCGCACCCGCGATCGAGGCCGCGCAGCGTTACGCGGCTGCGGCCAGCGAACGCGAACGCTCGCATGTGACTGTGCTTGCTGACCTGCTGCAGGGCCGCGCTGCGCAGGCGCTCGATGGCGCCCAGGCGCATGTCGCGCGCTGGCCGACCGACGCCCTCGTGGCCAACATGCCGTGCGGCGCCTTTGGCCTGTTCGCGTTCAGCGGCCGGCTCGACCACAACCAGGCGCGCCTGGCCTACCTGCGCAAGTTGCGCCCGCATTACCCGGCCGACCACACCTGGCTGCTGACCAACCTGGGCTGGGCCTGCATCGAAGCCGGTGAACTCGACGAGGGTTTCGAGCACGCCCGGCGCAGCTTTGCGCTGCGCCCCGCCAACGGCAACATCGCCCATGTGCTGATGCACGGCCACTTCGAGCGCGGCGACGCGGCGGCGGGCCTGGCCTTCATAGATGCCTGGCTGCCGAGCTCCCCCGACGACGCAATGCTGTTCGGTCACCTGCACTGGCACGCCGGGCTGTGCGAGATCGCGCTCGGCCGCGTTGACGCAGCGCTCACGCGCCATCTGCGGCAGGTGTTGCGCCAACTCGATGCTGCGCCGCCGCTGGTGGGGATGACCGATGCCATTGCCCTGCCGTGGCGGCTGCACCTGCTGGGCCACAGTGAACTGCCGTGGGACCAGGCCGCCACCTACGCCCAGCGTCACTTCGGCAAAGGGGGCAACGTGTTTGCCGAATTTCACCTGGCCATGCTGGCCGCGGCGCAAGGCAACCAGGCTGGATTGGATAACGTCAGCCAGCGCCTGCAGGAGGCCGCGGACAAAGGCCATCCCGGCGCAGCGATCGCGCTGCACTGGACCGCTGCGCTGGCGGCAGTACTGGACGGCGATAGGCGAGCCGCACGCGAGAATTTGCGGCTTTGCCACGCCGAGGCTACGCGCCTGGGCGGCAGCCACGCGCAGCGCACGGTGATCGATCGAACCATCGAATGGCTCGAGGCCGCTTAAGGCTGAGAATCGGCGCCACGGGTCAGTGGCGCGTTGGCGCCAACAAGTTTGGCCGGTTGGTTGCCCTCCCAGTCCTGCTGCGGTGCCAGTGGGATGCGAGCATGCAAGGCACCCGACAGCTTACTGTCGCCAGTGGCAGTTCATGGCCACCAGTGTGAGTTTGAGGCGGCGCCAGGAAGCTGACTTCCGGCGCGATGGTCCTGTCGGCCAAAGTCAGCTTGCTGCCACCCCCGGGAACACCCGGTCCCGGCCATCAGTTGACGTTGGCCGTCGCAGTGCGAGGACCCGCTTCAGACTGGGTGCGGCCGGTCGACCTTGCCGCTTGAATGTCTGCTGTCGCCGAAGCGCAGGTTGAGGTGGTTGATGCGCGAAAGGCAGTGCTACTCAGAACTGCCACTCGCCGACCGCGACGGCGCTGGACGGCATCCGCGCCACATGTATCCTCGGCTTCTTTACTCAAAAGGATCGAGATGGCACTGGCAAAGAAGAAGCGCGTGGGCAAGAGAACCATTTCTGCCAAACAAGTCAAGAAGACGGCAAGCGGCAGAAAGCGCCACAAGTCCGACGGCACCCAGCCCCCGAAGGTAGCAACTCCATCTTCGACGCCGGCGGCGTCCTGACCGCTCAGACAAGCAGATCGCGCCAAGCCGCTTCGGCTTGGCGCGATCTGCGCTTTGCGGAGCGACGGATCGGTCGCGCGTGAGGGGCTGCATGGCTCACAGCCGGCCTCCGGGTCACAAATCTGAAGGCCCGCCTGAGACTGCGTGCGGCCGGTCAGCTTTGGCTGCCTGACGTCTGCTGCGACTCCGAATGGCGTCGCGGACGCCGCTCACCGCAAGTTCACGGCTTGCACATGAATAGTTGCGGACGCGCGGCGGAGTCCACCCGGGCATTCAGGTGAGTGCGCGCCAGTAAACTGCGCGCCGGGAGAACCGGGATGGCCGAATCATCGATCGAATGGACTGAGCACACTTGGAACCCGGTGACGGGTTGCACCAAGCTGTCCCCGGGCTGCAAGAACTGCTATGCCGAGACGATGTCGCGCCGACTGACGGCGATGGGCGCGGCAGGGTACGAGAACGGCTTTGAGCTCACATTGCACCCTGAACGACTCGACCAGCCGATGCGCCGCAAGAAGGCTACGACTTACTTCGTCAATTCCATGTCCGATCTCTTCCATGAGTTGGTGCCTGACGAGTTCATCGAGAGTGTTTTTTCTGTGTGTGCATCGACACCGCAGCACACGTATCAGGTGCTTACCAAAAGGGCCGAACGTCTGCCAGAGTTCTTCCGACTGCGAGAGTGCCCGCCGAACGTTTGGCTTGGCGTTTCGGTCGAGGACCGCAAGTACGGAGTGCCGCGGATCGCTCACTTGCAGCGGACCGAAGCGCATGTCCGGTTCTTGTCGGTCGAGCCTCTTTTGGAAGACATCGGTGCAATCAACTTGCGCGGCATTCATTGGGTGATCGTTGGCGGCGAGAGCGGAGCAAAGGCTCGCCCCATGGAATCGGCTTGGGCGAACAACGTCCGGACCCAGGCCATCGCTCAGCGGGTTGCGTTCTTCTTCAAGCAATGGGGTGCGTGGGGGCCTGATGGCGTGCGCCGCGACAAGAAGCGCAACGGTCGCCAACTCAGTGGCCGACGGTGGAATGAGTTTCCCGTGCCCGTCGTGGCTTCAGTCTGAGCCGCTGAACAGTTCCATATTCTTGCTTTTCGCGACATCATCCCAAACGGTGTTTGGCAGTGCATGGCGGCTAAAAGCAACCAGTCGATAGAGCGGTTCGCCCCTGCTGCCACGGACCAAGGGCTTCTCCTTGCTGAAAGTGAAGCCAAGCCCGCTCACGAGGGACATCCAGTAAGAGAAAAACGCCTGCCGGAGTTCCGTCTTCGACAGGTTCTTGATATCTAGCTCCGTACGCCAATTCGGCGCGGCGTCATCAAATCGAGCGCGAGCGTCATCCAACTCCATATCGACGTTTCGTTGCAAGTCCATCGTGCTGAAGTGAACGACGAAATCGACATGCTTCAGCGCACCGAGAGTCTTGATGATTTCGAACGACAGGTACTCGAGGTTGTACGGATCAATATATGCAAGGGCTAGCGCACGAGGTTCGATGAGTTTCGCCATCTCTTTGCAGGTCTCAGCGGCTGGACCGACAAAGGACTGAACAGGCGCACCGACCGCCGAGAGGCGGCTGTGACAGGCCTTCACGCGCTCTTCGTTCAAGTCTCCAACGATCACTTTGGTGAATGGAGCCATGTTCGCAACTGACTGTCGCCATGCAACCACTGCGCCACCATCGCGAGTATGTGATTCGCCCTTTACTTGGATCCGCCCCGGGCCACAGAAAGGATCGACCAATATCCGCTCGCTCCATTTGGCCCGCGCGGCCCTGGTGCCGCCGAGCAGCTTGGCAAGCAGCGTGTGCTTCTCCTCCGGAATCCAGTTGCCCACTCCTTCATCCTTCGGACCCTTCTCAACCGCTAGGCCGGGACAGGGATCCGGTTCGATTTGAAGAACGAAGGAAGATCGCGACATCGCTGATTATGTCGAGTTCGGACGCGCGATGAATCGAAGGATCGCGGTGCGCCAGAAACCGGACGCTGATGCGGCGGACAAGTACGACCCCATCCGCTGCACTGCAGACCTTCGCGACGCCGACTCGGGCGTCGGCCTAGCGGTAGATGAGAACGTTTGGCCGAGCTTGGTCGAGTATGTTCCTACATGGCCGAAGGCACCGTGACACCGGGCACCGTCTCGCGCAGCACCAGGCCCGCATCCGTCGGCTCGATGACGGCCAGTTCGGTGACGATCAGGTCGACGCAGCGAACCGAGGTCAGCGGCAGCGTGCAGCGCCTGACCACCTTGGAGCTACCCTTCGCCGCATGCGTCATGGCCACGATGACGCGCCTGGCGCCGGTCACGAGATCCATCGCAACGTCCATTCCCGGAACCATCACACCGGGAACGAGCCAGTTTGCGAGATGACCTTCCTCGTCCACCCGCAGCCCGCCCAGGACCGTGACGTTGAGATGACCGCCGCGGATCAGGCCGAAGGACATCGCTGCATCGATGGCGCAGGCGCCCGGGCCGGCACCGAGCGGGCGGCCACCCGCGTCGGTGAGGTCGGCCCAGGCGAAGCCTTCTTCGGGCAGCGGCAACATGCCGATCAACGCTCGCACTGGGCCTTCAGTACGGCGTTCAGTTCGTCGAGCCCCGGCCGGGCTGCGAGACAATGTGCCCATTGAACAGGAGCCCCACCATGCCCATCTGCGAATATGCCTGCCGCGGTTGCGGCCCCATGCCGGGCCCCGACGGCCCTGGCAGCTGCGCGCTGCACTGAGCGGGCGCAAGCAGCCTGTGGATGCCAACACCGCGCGATCGCTGCGCCGGCTGCTCGACACGCGGCCGGTCGGCGCGCTGGGCACGCTGCACCGCGGCGAGCCGGCGGTCTCGATGGTGCCGTTTGTGCTGCCGGCCGCCGACACGCGGCTGTTGATCCACGTCAGCACGCTCGCGCCGCACACGCGCGACATGCAGGAGCATCCCCGCGTGAGCCTGCTGGTGATGGCCGAGCCGAGCGCCGATCTGTCGCCGCAGGCGCTGCCGCGCGTCGCGCTGCAGGCCGATGCGCTGACCTTGCCGCGCGACGGCGCAGCCTACGAGGCTGCCCGCACGATCTACCTCGAACGTTTTCCCGATGCGGCGCCGATGTTCGAGCTGGGTGACTTCTCGATCGTGGCGCTGCAGCCGGTGTCGGCGCGGCTGGTGGCCGGCTTCGGCCGGGCCTACAGCCTGGCCGGTGAGTCACTCGCCGAGTGGTTGCGCCGGTAACGCGCGAGTCAGGCCCTGGTGAGCGTCATACCGGCTGATTGCGCCGCGCCGGTATCGAAGGTCATCGTGTCTGTGCAGCCCGCGTTTGCGGCGATGCGCTCGATCAGGCAATCGGCGAAATCCGCGCCCCCAGCACTGAACCGTCGCAGCGCCTGCACGACCAGGTCGGCCCGGTCCAGGCGCAGTTCCCTGCTGCGCAACAGGCCGTCCAAGGCTTCGGACACCTGGGCCCGATCGAGGCCATAGCTGCCGGACAGCACCCACACCACTTCCACCAGCGCCACCACGGGCACGAAGCCGGGCTCTTCGCCGGTCAGCGCTTCGATCAGGCGAGTGGCCCTGGGCGATTGCTTCGGGTCGTCCTGCATCATGTAGCGGACGAGCACGTTGGTGTCGAGTGCGATCATCGCGCCGAGGCGCCTCGGCGGGCGATTGCCGCGTTCATCTCCTCGATGCTCACGCTGCGCTTGGGTTTGCCGAACATGCCCTTGAGTGACTGCACCGACCGGGTGGCCGGGATCACCTCGAAGCGTCCGGGCTCGACCTGGACGAACTCGACCCGATCCCCGGCTTCGACGTTCAAGGCCCGTCGAACGTCGGCCGGGATGGTGATCTGGCCCTTGCTGGTGAGGGTTGCGGTGGACATGGTGGTTGTTGCCGTTGCCTTACATGATTGTAAGGCACTCTCCTGGTGGTAACGAGTGACTACCTGGAGGTTGTTGTCCAGGTGTCCGCTTCCCGCTGACCGGCGTCTCCCTGAGGCGATTCCGAATCTGTCTCGTTGTCCTACAACCTCTCGGCCTGCAGGTCGTTACCACCGGTGCGGTACGGGCCGTATAAGAGTTTGTGGCTCGACCGAGCGTTGTGCTCGGTTGATCGCCGCCTTTCCTGGGGACTCACATGGACTCTTTCGCCACTCTGCCGTCACGCACCGTACCTCACGACGAGGACCTTGCCGAGCTCGCCGTTCCCGGACACGGTATTCCGTCGCAAGACCCGAACCCCGCCGCACAGATTCCACTGGCGCCCGAGGAAGCCCAGCGCGAGGCCAACTCGGTGCTGACTGCCGGCGGGGCGGTGGGCGGTGTGGCCATCGGCGCCGGTATCGGACTTGTGGTGGGCGGCCCGGTGGGCGCGGTGGTGGGAGGCACGCTGGGTGCCGCTGCCGGCGCACTGGGCGGCTCCGCCGCTGGCACCGTGATGAACTCGGGAGACACGGTTGCAGACCCGGTGCTCGAGGACGGTGCACCGAGCCACACAAAGACCACCAAGCGACCGCCAGCGGCGTGAACCCCCCGCGTTTTTGGGCGTCAACGCGTCTGAATGCGCGGGCCAACCAGGCCGAATGCTGCGCCTTGGGGGTCGCGCGCGTGCAGGCTGTATTCGCCGCCGGGGATTTCGTGCGGGCCGTCCACAACCTCGCCACCGCCTGCCTTGATCGCCTCCATTGCCGCATCGATATTCTCGACCCCGATGTAGTAGATCCAGCACGGCGCCTGGCCAGCGTGGCTGCGCATCAACGCGCCGATGTTGACGCCATTGGCGGCGAGGAAGTGATAGTCGCCCATTGCCCCCATCGGCATCGAGCCGACAGCTTCCCAGCCCAGGCGAGCCTTGTAGAACGCGAGCGCCGCAGCATCGTCCTTGGCCGCGATCTCGTTCCAGCGCACATGGCGCGCGTCGGCAACGCGGAACACGGTGCTGCTCGCATCGACCGCGCCGCGCATGACGTACAGCGGCACACCGTCCGGATCGGCCAGCATCGCCAACCGCCCGACGTTCGGGATGTCCATCGCGGGCATCTGCACGCTGCCTCCTGCCTCGGTCCAGCCGGCCACCGCGACGTCAACGTCGGGCACCGCGACATAGCCGAGCCAGACCGGCTTCCCACCGGGCATCTGATCAGTGATCTGCATCAAGCCGCCGGCCTGGCCGTCACCCGCGTCGAGGATGCGGTAGTCAATGCCCGGCTGGCCGCTGTCGCTCGCCTTCCAGCCGACAACGTCGCCATAGAAACGCTGCGCGGCGTCGGCGTCGCTGGTCAGCAACTCGTACCAGATGAAGTCGCCCTTGGGGTTGGCCATCTCATTTCTCCAGCGTCACGACGCGGGTAAATCCGCCAAAGACCATTCGCTTCATGTCGAAAGGCATCTCCATGCCCTCGGGTGGCGTCATGTTCCCGTCGCTCATCATCTTTTTCGAAGCGGCGTCGCAGACTTCGCGCGACGGCCATTCCATGAAGGAGAACACGATCTTCTCGTCGGCCTCGGCCTTCACGGCGCGACGAAAGTCGGTGACTTTGCCATCGGGCACATCGTCGCCCCAGGCCTCCACCACGCGCAGCGCGCCGTAACCCTTGAACATCGTCCACGCGTCTTCGGCCATCTTGCGGTAGTCCTCGCGTTTGCCTGCGCGCACAGGGACGATGAAGCCCTGGACGTAGCTGTCGCCAGTGTGCTCGCCTTGTTCGACAATGGGCTCGAAGCCGCCGTAGATCATCCGCTTGCCGTCGAACGGCATCGGGTTTTTCGCCGGGTCGAAGCGCTCGTCGATCTTGCCGAGTTCGTCCATGCGCTGCATCACGTTGTCGCGGCTGGCCTTGTCGGGCCACTCGATCCACGAGAACCCCACCGTCTCGTCGTCCTTGGCTTGAACCGCGCCCTGGAAGTCGGTGGTCTTGCCCTTGGGCACGTCGGCGCCCCAGCATTCGACCACGCGCGTGGCGCCGTGCTCGATGAACAAACTGTCGGTCTTGTTGGCGTGAGCGATGAATTTCTGTTTGTTCGCGGTGGGCACTGCGAGGACGAAACCGTCGATGTAGGACATGGGTTGCTCCTGGTAGATTGGCGTGTATTCAGTCGCGCAACGCGGCCTCGATCTTCGCGATGTCGATTTTGGTCATCGGCATCATCGCTTCGAACGCGCGCTGTGCCGCCGCGGCGTCGGGGCCGGTGACCGCGTCGAGCAGCACGCGCGGCGTGATCTGCCAGGACACACCCCACTTGTCCTTGCACCAGCCGCATTGGCTTTCCTGCCCGCCGTTGCCGACGACGGCGTTCCACAAGCGGTCGGTTTCAGCCTGGTCGTCGGTGGTGATCTGAAACGAAAACGCCTCGGTATGCTTGAACTGCGGGCCGCCGTTGAGCCCGACGCAAGGGATGCCGACGACGGTGAACTCGACCGTCAACACATCGCCCTTCTTGCCGGACGGGTAGTCGGCCGGTGCGCGTCGGATCGCGCCCAGCACGCTGTCGGGAAAGGTGTTGGCGTAGAAGCGCG
>JANNKS010000069.1:0-5979 GCA_031396425.1 Rhizobacter sp.
GCGGGCGCGAAGATGTCCATCGCGTCCATGAACGCCGAACCCATGATGCCGAACATGTCGGTCACGTTGTTCGCGACCATGGTTTCGACGAACGCTTCCGAGGGCGTCATCTTCTGCACGCCGCTGACCACCTGGCGGGCGGCACGGTTGATGGGGGCATCGTTGGGCTTGTTCATACGCGGCACTCCGGTGGGTGGGTTCGATCTGGAACGGCGGGTTCCAGAAACTGGAACGCCTTCAGCCACGCACTATAGGTGTCGGGTCGGCAACCGTCAACACGTGGCACAATATTCGGAACATGCTGCACCATTTTTCGGAACACGGATATCATCCGGCTAGCATGAAGATTGTCCGCGCCGCAGCACCCCACACGACCGAACTGGTTGAACTGAATGGCGACACGCCGACGATGCGCCTGTTCGCACTGCTCGAAGTGATCGCCTCGAAAGACCAGCGCTATTCGCTGCAGGGCCTGGTCGACGAGACCGGCCTGCCCAAGCCTACCTTGCACCGCATGCTGCAGCAGCTCGAAGCTGCGGGCCTGCTGCAGCGCGAGAGCGACGGTCGGCATTACAGCACCGGCACGCGGTTGCGCCGGCTGGCCGAAAAGGTGCTGCTCAACGACAGCCGCCACGGCGCGCGCCATGCGGTGCTGCGCCACCTGGTCGAAGAAGTGGGCGAGAGCTGCAACCTCACCGCGCTGTCCGGCGGCGAGGTGGTGTACCTCGACCGCGTGGAAACCGCGGCACCGCTGCGCTTTTACCTGCAACCGGGCTCGCGCGTGCCGGTCCATTGTTCGGCGAGCGGCAAGATCTTCCTGGCGCAGATGAGCCCGGCGCAGCGCAAGCGGCTGCTCGCCCATGCGCCGCTGGAAAAATACACCAGCAAGACAGTGACCAGCCTGGCGCGGCTCGAAAAGGAAACCCAGCGGGTGCAGGCCGACGGATACGCGCTCGACAACGAAGAGTTCCTGCCCGGCCTGCTGTGCATCGCCGTGCTGGTGCCGGCCGCCGGTGCATCGGCGGCTCTGCCTGGCCAGTCCAACCTGTGCATCGCGGTGCAGGCGCCGAGCGTGCGGCTCAGCGCCGACAAGGCGAAGCGCCTGTTGCCGGCGTTGCAGCGCGCTGCCCAAGCGCTCCGTGATATCGATGCCGATACGGCGTGGTCCCGCGGCGGGCGCGCCCGCGCCTGACGTGGCAACTCGTACCTTGTTCCGGCCCAATCCGATCGGCGCACCCGCGCCCTGCCCCCGATGACCGACCTTGTCGACCTGAAACCCGACCGACTCGTCAGCGCACGCGAGCTGTTCGGCATCGCATCCGACCTGATGGTGCCGGCATTCAGCGAACGCGACGAGCATGTGCCCGAAATCGACACCGTCTACCGGTTCAACCCGGATGTGACCCTCGCCATCCTCGCCGGCTTCAGCCGCGACCGGCGCGTGATGATCCAGGGCCTGCACGGCACGGGCAAGTCGACCCACATCGAGCAGGTGGCGGCGCGCCTGAACTGGCCGTGCATCCGCGTCAACCTCGACGGACACATCAGCCGGCTCGACCTGGTGGGCAAAGACGCGGTCGTGCTGCGCAGCGGTCAGCAGGTCACCGAATTCCAGCCCGGCATCGTGCCCTGGGCGCTGCAGCGGCCGGTCGCGCTGGTGTTCGACGAATACGATGCCGGCCGCCCCGACGTGATGTTCGTCATCCAGCGCGTGCTGGAACGCGACGGCAAGTTCACGCTGATGGACCAGAACCGCGTGCTCACGCCGCACCCGTTCTTTCGCCTCTTTGCGACCGCCAACACGGTGGGACTGGGCAACCTGAATGGCCTGTACCACGGCGCGCAACGGCTCAACCATGCGCAGATCGATCGCTGGAATATCGTTGCGTCGCTCAACTATCTGAGCGCCGACGAAGAAGTGGCGATCGTGCAGGCCCGTGTGCCCGCCCTGGCCGATGAATGCGGCAGCGCACTGGTGCGCGCAATGGTGGCGGTGGCCGAATTGACGCGCAAGGGCTTCGCTGCGGGCGACTTGTCGACCCTGATGTCGCCGCGCACCGTGATCACCTGGGGTGAGAACATCGAGATCTTTCGCGATCCGGCCGTCGCGTTTCGCCTGTCGTTCGTCAACAAGTGCGACGAGGCCGAGCGGCCGGTGGTGGCCGAATACTTCCAGCGCTGTTTCGACCGTGAACTCGACGAGCCTTGCTTGCTGGCGCGCGACCCGCCATGAGCCTGCCCGGCCGCCCGAAAGGCGAATTCACCGCAGTGCGAAGCACGGAGGTTGCGTTATGAGCGAGGTGCAGGCGCGGGTTCGCCACCAGGAACGGGTCGATCAACTCTGTGCCGCGTCGATTCGCGCCTTGAGCGGCCTGAAGGACCTGCACTTCCGCGGCCAGCGCCTGCACCGCGGGCGCCGCGCGCTGCCGCACTTCGCGCCGCACCTGCACCCTTCGCCCATCGACGACGATTTCACTTCGTTTCGTGGCGCTGCCGACGGCCTGGGTTTGCGGCTGGCGCACAGCAACGCGAAATTGCATGGCAGCCTGCGCCCTGCAGACCCGGTTGAACGTCTGCTGTTCGAACTGCTCGAGCAGTTCCGCTGCGAGTCACTCGCTTCGCCGGCGATGCCAGGCGTGCGGCGCAACCTGCGGCACCGCTTCGAAGCCTGGTCGCTGGCGCTTTTTCATGGCGGCAAGACCGACACTGCGCGTGGCTTGCTGCTCTACACCGTGACGCAGATCTGCCGCGCCCGCGTCTGTGGCGAAGCGGTGGTCGAAGCCACTGAAGACCTGCTCGAAGCGACCCGCGCCGCGCTGGCGCCACGGCTCGGTGTGGCGCTGGCGGGCCTGCGGCGCGACCGTGCCGCCCAGGCCGCGTACGCGTCCCATGCCTTGAGCATTGCGCGCACCGTGGCCGACATGCTGAAGGCTGCGGGCGGTGATGAAGGATTTGACGCGCGCGTCGATGACGACAGCAATCACACCGACCCCTGGGCCGCGTTTTCGCTGTTGCTCGACCAGGGCGACGAGCTCGACGACAGCGTCAGTACCGCCGTCAGCGGCCGCAGCAGCGTGCTCGACGGCGATGGGGGTGCCTACCGCGCGTTCACCACCGCCTATGACCAGGAGGTGAAAGCAACCACACTGGTGCGGGCGGAGCTGCTGCAGGAATTGCGCGAGCGGCTTGACCGGCGCATTGCCGCAGCGGCCATCAACCTCGCGCGGTTGGCGCGAGACCTGAAAGCCCTGCTGGCGGTGCCGCGTTCTGACGGCTGGGACAGCGGCCGGGAAGACGGCCACATCGACGGCCGGCGGCTCGCCCAACTGATCAGCTCACCCACCGAGCGGCGGCTGTTTCGCAGCGAACGAATCGAACCAACAACCGACTGCGTCGTGTCCTTCCTGATCGACTGTTCCGGCTCGATGAAGGAACACATCGAATCGGTCGCGGTGATGGTCGACCTGCTGGTGCGTGCGCTCGAGCAGGCGGGCGTGGCCAGCGAGGTGCTGGGCTTCACGACGAACGCCTGGAACGGTGGCCGAGCCCAGCGCGACTGGGTGCGCGCCGGGCGGCCCGCCCACCCGGGACGACTGAACGAAGCCTGCCACATGGTGTTCAAGAACGCCGACACGTCCTGGCGCCAGGCGCGCATGGGTCTGGCGGCGTTGCTCAAGGCCGACCTGTTCCGCGAAGGCATCGACGGCGAAGCGGTGGATTGGGCGATGCTGCGCCTGAACCGCCGCGAAGAAGAGCGGCGCCGGCTGATTGTGGTCTCCGACGGTTCGCCGATGGACAGCGCGACGAGCCTGGCGAATGACGCGCACTACCTCGACCACCACCTCAAGGACGTGGTCGAGCGTCACGCCCAACGCGGCGCGGCAATCTTCGGCCTGGGCGTGGGCCTGGACCTCAGCCCCTACTACCTGCACAGCCACGTGCTTGACTTGACCGAGCCGCTGAGCATGGTGAGCTTCCGGGAAGTGATGGCCCTGCTCGGCCGGGTCGAATGGCATTGAGGGCTGCCCAGAGCCGGTCTGTCGACCACCCTGGCCCTTGAATCTGGCGTTGAACGAAGGGAAATTGGCGCCGCGGCTCGACCTGCCCGACAATCCAGTTTTATTCAACCCAGAAAGCTCTCATGCCGATCCGAACCGCTTCGCTCAACCCACAGCTCAAGAAAAACGGCGTCAGGCTTCATCTCGCCATGCTCGGCCGGGTGCATTCGTCGGGCGCCGACCAGCCCGCTTCGTCCGAAGAGCAGGCATTGCTCGCCGAGCGTGCAGCACTCAAACAAGCCCGCACCGAGCGCCATGCACAAGCCAAGCTGCCCAAGGTCAAGGCCGTTCCGGTCGCCAAGGAAGTCAAGGTTGCCAAGGTGAAGGCGCCGAAGGCTCCGAAAGCGCCAAAGGAACCCAAGGCTGCGTCGACGGGCAAGGGCGCCAAGCCGTCGCGTGCCGAGAAGATGGACAAGAAGGCCGCCAATGTCGAAGCCGCGAAGAAGGCCGAGAAAAAGTCGGCCAAGACCTGAGGCACATGGCCTGAACGTCATGCAAGTCCGGCCTGCTGACGGTTCGCACCGCCCGGCAACATCCAGTGGGTGCGGCCGCGGCCCGAACATCGACGGCATGCTGACAAGCAGTCCATGAAGACCTACACGATCGAATTGCAGCGGGTCAAGGGCATGTCGAACGAGCACGGCCTGATCAAGACGCGCATCGACGCGGTGGTGCAGCCGCTCACGTCGCGCCGCAACCCGGACGACGAAGACGTTGAACCCTTGACGGTGCTGAGCATGAGCGAAGACAACGCGCGCGTGCTGCTGTCGCTGCTCAAGTCGCAGCTCGCCGAGTTCGACAAACGCAAGGCGCGCAGCCGGTTCTAGTCGGCACTTTCGCGGCGACAATCCAGACCTGCCTGCCTTGCTTGCGCGTCTTGTGCCCCACCCCGTCATGCTTGAAAACCCGACTCCGCCTGAACCGACACCTTTGCCCGAGGGTGACCCCGGCGAGCCAACGCCGCACTTGCCGCCGGAAGCCGAGAACGCAGCCGAGCCACATCCCCAGGCGGCGCTGGAACAAACGCCGGAGCCCGTTGCCCCATCGGCACCGCCCATCGCAGAGCTCACACCGGCCGCCTGCGCAGCCCGGCTCGCCGAACTCTTTCCCGCCGTCTTCACCCCGGGCCGGGCGTTGCCGCTCAAACTGCGAATCCAGGCCGACATTCAAAGTCACACTCCTGGCGTGTTCACAAGGAAAACCCTCTCGGCTTTCCTGCACCGCCACACCACCAGCACCGCTTACCTGAGGGCGTTGGTGAATGCGCCGCAGCGCATGGCCCTGGACGGTGCACCAGCCGGAGACGTGGCCGAAGAGCACCGCGCCGCGGCGGGGGTCGAGTTGGAGCGTCGTCGCGCGCCGCACGATGCCCGGCGCGCCGCTGAGCGCGAGGCGCAGCGCAACGCCCAACGCACCGCGCACGAGCAGGCGCGGCGTGAACACGACGAAGCGCGGCGTGCCCAGGCCGCCCAGGAGCAGGCACGGCGCGAAAGCGACGGCCTGCTGCGCGCCTATGAGAACTCGACGTTGACGCGCGCCAATTTCTGTGCGCTCAAGGGTATCGCGGAAGCTGATCTCGAAGCACTGCTGGCGCAGGCGAAGCTGGCGCCGCGCGCACCACCGCTGCCTTCGCCGCCACAGACATTCGATCGTGGCGCACGCCCGCCCAGTGGGCGGCCGCCACGCCAGCGGCCTGCGCAACCAGGCAAGCCGGCGCGCTGAGCGGAAGCGTCGGCAGCGTTTGGCGCCAATGCGAGGCTGCGCGACAAGGCATGCAGCCCACAGAACAGGTGCCAGTGTTCGGCATCGTGGCGGATCAAGCCTGCAAGCGCCGTCGAGCTTGATCCAGACAGCATTCGATCGAAGGAGACCGACATGACATTGGGAACCCGAATTTCAGCCCTCGCCAGCTTGGCCACCG
>JANNKS010000106.1:0-2206 GCA_031396425.1 Rhizobacter sp.
CGAGCGGCATGGGCTGCGCGCGGTCATCGCCGATCCGGCTGCGCTCGAATGGCGCGATGGCGTGCTGTGGCACGGCGACTTGGGCATCGATCTGGTCTACAACCGGTTGACCGACTTCTACCTGGAGCAACCGGCGAGCGCCGCGCTGCGTGAAGCGTACCTGCAGCAAGCGTACCTGCAGCAAGCCGTGGTGCTGACGCCCCACCCGCAGGCCCATGCGCTGTACGCCGACAAGCGGCACCTCGCGCTGTTCAGCAATGCCGCGCAGCTGCAAGCCTTGGGCGTGCCGCAGGCCACGCAGCAAATACTGCTCAAGCACGTGCCTCACACCGAGGTGGTCGACGCCGCCGATGCGCAGCGCTTGTGGGACGCGCGCCGCAGCCTGTTCTTCAAGCCCGTTGCGGGCTTTGGCAGCCGCGCGGCCTATCGGGGAGACAAGCTGACGAAACGGGTCTGGCAAGACATTTTGGCTGGCGACTACGTCACCCAGGCCATCGTTGCGCCAGGGGAACGGGTGGTCGACAACACTGACGCGATGACGGCCGAGCCTGCTGGGGCGAATGTGGCGACAGGACCCACCAAGGCCATGAAGTTCGACCTGCGTGCCTACACCTACGACGGCGCAGTGCAGTGGGTGGCGGCTCGGCTGTATCAAGGGCAGACCACCAACTTCCGCACGCCGGGGGGTGGCTTTGCGCCGGTGTACAGCGCGGCCGAGGTGTCGGGCCGCGGCCTCGACGCTTGCACTGGCTCCAGTTGCGGCGACAACACCGGCAAAAATGACCGGGAAAGCGCTGCGCATGCCTCGTATGTCTTCCTGCTCGACGAAAGCAGTGGTGTCCACGCGGTGCCCCATGCCTTGTACGTTGCGCTGGCGCGCGGCGAGGCTTCGGCCGAGTCCATGGCCGGACAGACCTTGCGTCTGGCCGACTGGTATGTGCGCCTGAAGGGTGGTGCGCCGGACACCGTCGTCGACGAAACCTACAGCCTGGTGCGTTTCGACGCCGAAGGGCGTGTAGCTCCGGCGCACGCACCCACCGCCGCGCAGACACCGGCGGACGCTGTTGAAAACGCCGCCTGGCCGACCGCTGCAGAACGGGGCCGGATGCGGGAGTTGCTGTTTGGCGCGGCCGAATCACCCGGCGCGCCGCCCTCGGCGGCGCCAACCGGCAGCGCTGCATCGTCTTGCTCGAACGGGGCGCCCGGCAGCAGCGAGTCGCCGTGTCGATGAGCAACACGCCCGCCCTCGGGCAGGCGTCGCGCAGGTGGCCATGTGCGGCATTAGCGGCGAGCTGAGGTTCGACGGCGCATCGCCCGACATGCGGGCGGTCGAACGCATGTCCGAACAGTTGGCCCGCCGCGGGCCAGACCATGCGGGCACGTTCGCCGACGGGCCACTGGCCTTCGGCCACCGGCGCCTGGCGATCATCGACCTGTCGCCGAGTGCCGATCAGCCGATGGTGGACACGGCACTGCAACTGGCCCTGGTGTTCAACGGCACGATCTACAACTACCGGGAACTGCGCACTGAGCTGGTCGCGTTGGGCTACGTCTTCTTCTCCGAAGGCGACAGCGAAGTGATCCTGAAGGCGTATCACGCCTGGGGCGAACCCTGCGTGCAGCGCTTCTACGGCATGTTCGCCTTCGCCATCTGGGACATGCGAGAGGGGGACGACAAGCATCGCCCCAGCCTCTTCATGGCGCGCGATCGTTTCGGCATCAAGCCGCTGTACCTGGCGCAGGATGCCCAGCGACTGCGCTTCGCGTCGAGCTTGCCGGCGCTGCTGGCGGGGGGTGGCGTGGACACGCGCCTTGATCCGGTGGCTCTGCACCATCACTTCACGCTGCACACCGTGGTGCCGGCACCGCGCACGGTGCTGCGCGGCGTGCGCAAACTGCCGCCCGCGACGACGATGACGGTGCGCATGGACGGGTCGATCAGGCAGACGGTGTACTGGACGCTGGACGCCACACGCCCCGCGCAGCCCCTGACCGAGGCCGAGTGGCTGGACGCTACCCGCAAGGTGCTGGTGCGCGCGCTCGAACGCCATCACCTCGCCGCCGACGTGCCGGTGGGCGTGCTGCTGTCGGGCGGGCTGGATTCGAGCCTGCTGGTCGGTTTGCTGGCCGACCACGTGGATGACTTGCTGACGTTCTCGATCGGCTTCGAGGGCATCCCAGGCGTCAGTGTGGGCGCGGAGAAGGC
>JANNKS010000139.1:0-3385 GCA_031396425.1 Rhizobacter sp.
GCCGGTGATGTCGTTACGCAATTCATCCAGCGTATAGCCGACCGCCAGCTTGGCGGCGATCTTTGCGATCGGAAAGCCCGTGGCCTTGGACGCCAGCGCCGACGAGCGGCTCACGCGCGTGTTCATCTCAATGACGACCATGCGGCCGTCCTTCGGGTTGATCGAGAACTGCACGTTCGAGCCGCCGGTGTCGACGCCGATCTCGCGCAGGATCGCGATGCTGGCGTTGCGCAGCAGCTGGTACTCCTTGTCGGTCAGCGTCTGCGCCGGCGCCACGGTGATCGAGTCACCGGTGTGGATGCCCATCGGGTCGAGGTTCTCGATTGCGCAGACGATGATGCAGTTGTCCGCCTTGTCGCGGACCACTTCCATCTCGTATTCCTTCCAACCGATCAGGCTCTCCTCGATCAGCAGTTCCTTGGTCGGCGAGAGGTCGAGGCCGCGCTTGCAGATCTCTTCGAATTCATCCGGGTTGTAGGCAATCCCGCCTCCCGTGCCACCCAGGGTGAAGCTGGGGCGAATCACCATCGGAAATCCGGTTCCGCCGATCTCACCGACGATGCGTCTCTGAACGGCAAGCGCTTCGTCCATCGAATGGGCAATTCCGCTGCGCGCAGAGGCCAGCCCGATGCTGGTCATGGCGTCCTTGAACTTCAGGCGGTCCTCGGCCTTTTCGATGGCGCGTTCGTTGGCGCCGATCATTTCCACGCCGTGTTTTTCCAGCACGCCGTGACGGAATAGATCGAGCGCGCAATTGAGTGCCGTCTGCCCGCCCATGGTGGGCAACACGGCGTCGGGCCTCTCCTTGGCGATGATGCGTTCGAGCACCTGCCAGGTGATGGGTTCGATGTAGGTGACATCGGCCATCTCGGGGTCGGTCATGATGGTTGCCGGGTTGCTGTTCACCAGCACCACCTTGTAGCCCTCTTCGCGCAAGGCCTTGCACGCCTGCGCACCCGAGTAGTCGAATTCACAGGCCTGGCCGATGATGATCGGGCCGGCCCCGATGATCAGAATCGTCTTGAGGTCGGTGCGCTTAGGCATTGCTTCTCTCCGTCCCAAACGCGCTGCGTGAAGCCATCATTGCCACGAACCGATCGAACAGATACGCCACGTCGTGTGGGCCGGGCGATGCTTCAGGGTGGCCCTGGAAGCTGAATGCGGGACGGTCAGTACGCGCCAGGCCCTGCAGCGTTCCGTCGAACAGCGAGACGTGGGTGGTTTTCAGATTGCCCGGCAGTGACTTCTCGTCCACCGCGAAGCCATGGTTCTGACTGGTGATGCAAACCCGGCCGCTGTCCAGGTCCTTCACCGGATGGTTCGCCCCGTGGTGTCCGAATTTCATCTTGAAGGTCCGGGCGCCGGAGGCCAGCGCCATGATCTGATGCCCGAGACAGATGCCAAAGGTCGGCAAACCCAGGTCGATCAACTCGCGCGCCGCGCCGATCGCGTAGGTGCAGGGTTCCGGATCGCCAGGGCCGTTGCTCAGGAATATCCCGTCGGGCTTGAGCGCCATCGCCTGGGCTGCCGTCGTCTGCGCCGGCACCAAAGTAACGCGGCAACCCCGGCTGGCCAGCGAACGCAGGATGTTGTACTTCGCGCCGAAATCGTAGGCAACCACATGGAAGCGTGGGTCCGCGCAGTGGCCGTAACCGCCCTCGAGCGTCCAGGTCGTTTCGCGCCATTCGGTTTGTTCCCTGCAACTGACCACTCGCGCCAGATCCAACCCCGCCATGCTCGGCGCCGCCATGGCCCTTGCAATGGCCTCTTCGATATGCGATGGCGTACAAAACTGGCCCGCCTGCGGGCTGTATATGCAGCCGTTCTGTGCGCCCAATGAACGCAAGCGTCGTGTCAGGCGCCGAGTGTCGATACCGGCAATCGCAACCGTGCCCTGCGCTTTCAAGTAGTCCGACAAGTTGCTCGACTGCCGGAAGTTCGAAGCCCGCACCGGCAGTTCCTTGATGATCAAGCCGGCAGCCTGAATTCCGCCCGATTCCACGTCTTCTTCATTGACGCCGTAGTTGCCGATGTGCGGATATGTCAAGGTGACGATCTGCCGGCAGTAACTGGGGTCGGTCAGGATCTCCTGATACCCGCTGAGCGCAGTGTTGAAAACTACTTCGCCGACGGTGTGGCCCGGCGCGCCGATGGAGTCGCCTTGGAAGACCGTGCCGTCTGCGAGCGCCAGAATCGCCTGGGGATAAGGGTTCAGCAGTTGCGGCGACACCGGGCTCTCCGTTCGTGTGCACACCCAGTTCTGCTCCTGGGAGCAAAGTCAGACGGAAGAAACCTGATGCGGAGTCTCCGAGCGGGAAACTGCGGGGAGTTTCGCTGGGCGAAGGTGGTTGCAGGTAAACCCGCTGAGTATATTCGACGCCTGCTTCTGACGACCCTGCAGCGTTGACGTCGCAGTGGGTCAGGGGCTGAGCGCAGAAATACCTGTCTTTGCCACTTGGGCGTCTTGCTCGCTCTTCACACCGCTCACGCCTACTGCGCCGAGGCAGTGCCCGTCCACCAGAATGGGAACGCCGCCCTCGAGCAAGCCTTCCAGTCCAGGCGCGCTGAGAAAAGCAACGCGCCCCTGGTTGATCATTTCCTCATAGACGCGGCTCTCACGCCGACCCAAAGCCGCCGTGCGCGCTTTGGCCCCAGCGATTTGTGCCGAAATCGGCGGTGCACCGTCCAATCGCTGCAACCACAGCAAGTGGCCGCCATCGTCGACGATGGCAAGGCTGACCGCCCAGGAATTGCGCCGCGCTTCGGCTTCACAGGCCTGGGCGATGCGTTTGAGATCGTCCAGCAGCAAGAATGGCCGGGATTGCATCGGGTGTTGCCTTTCGAAGTACAGTCAGCTTCAAGGAAGAAGTATCGGGCATTCCCCAGGGAAACCTCCGTGCGCACGGGACAACGCAGCGTGCGAAACTGATCGAAGGCGTCGGGCTGGGTTTTTCATCGGAGCTTGCCAGTGAAATTCCGGGAACTAGAATTCAGTTCCAGGGTCCGAATCACCAGTCATTCTTTGCAACACCGGAGGTTTCATGAATCAGAGCCTGCAGACCGCATACACCGACCGCTTTGGCGGAACCGTATCGGTTGAACAACGTAACCGCGTCCTGCGCAACACCTATTGGCTGCTGGCGCTGTCGATGGTCCCCACCGTACTCGGCGCCTGGCTGGGTGTCTCGACCGGCATCGTTCGCGGCTTGGGCGTGGGGATGAGCGCCATTGTGTTTCTGGCCGGAGCATTCGGTTTCATCTTCGCGATCGAAAAGCTGAAGAACTCGGCAGCAGGTGTGCCGGTTCTGCTGGCATTCACGTTCTTCATGGGCCTGATGCTGTCGCGCCTGATCGGTGCGGTGCTCGGCTTGTCGAATGGCGCTGG
>JANNKS010000144.1:0-7493 GCA_031396425.1 Rhizobacter sp.
CAGCGCCAAACCGGCCCAGGCGGTGCGGGCGAATTTGCGCATCGCTGTCATTCCTTGAGCAGCGCCCGGATCTGCTGGTCGTACATGGTCTCAAAACCCTCGCGGTAACCGCGGTGCACGTGGCGCACCTTGCCGTCGCGATCGATCAGCACGGTGGAGGGCATCGCACTCAGGTCGTACTGTTTGCTGACCTTCTTGTCGGCGTCGGGCAGCACCGGGAACTTGATCCCCATCTTGGTGGCCACGGCGGCCGCGTTGCGCGTGTCTTCGTCCACGTTCACCCCAAACAAGACAAAACCCGAAGGGCGGTACTTCTCGTACAGGCGGTTCAAGTGCGGCATTTCCTGCCGGCACGGGCCGCACCAGGTGGCCCAGAAATTCACCATCACCACCCGGCCGCGCTGTTCACCCAGGCGCATGTTCTGGCCGTCCATGCTGCGCAACGTGAAGTCGGGTGCCGGCGCCGCGGTCGTCAGCGCGGCCGAGCACACGCCCGCACCCAGACCCAGCGCTGCGCCGAGCAGGCTGCGCCGTGCATGAAAGATTCGGTTTGACGATATCGAGTCCATGGCAAGGCATCCGCTAGAAGTAGAGGGAAAGTCCGGCGCTCATCTCGAGGTTCTGGGTGTTTTCGCGTTTGCCCAGGAGGTCGAGCGAAAAGATGTGGTCGCGCATGTCGACCTGCACTGCGGCCCAATCGGCCAGCATCAGTCGCACGCCCCAGCCGACGTTGAAGGTCTGGCGGCGCTGCTTGTCGAACTTGGTGCTGCCCACGCCGCCGATCAGATACAGCGCCGTGGCCTTGGCAGTGTTCTTGCCGAAGAACACCTCGCCCGGCAGCACGTTGTAGCCGAACGAGAAGTTGTAGTACGACACCTTGACCTTCTCGGTGTCGAACACGCCACCGCCGGTGCCGATCAAGCGGCGGTAAACGCCATCATCCGCCTTGGTGCGGCCCAGCGCGGATTGGACGAACAGGTCTTCGGTGATGTGGTAGCCCAGGCGAATGCCGCTGACGACGTGCGACCCGAAGTTCTGCGTCGCGTAGGTGCCGGCGAACAGGCCGACTTCAAAGTCGTTCGACGGAAACTTCGGCACCTTCACCTCGCGCCGGTCGACCTGGGGCACGATCACCTGTTCGTTGGCGGGTTGCTGGGTGGGCGTTGTCTGCGCTTGCGCCCAGCCTGACGCGATTGCCAGAACGCACACGGCTGCGGCGGGCAACGCCGAGGTGAAGGCCGGCAGCCTGTCGGCAGTGAAGAGATGTCGTCGCATGGGGAGACTCGCTGGCGGCTAGAAAAAGAAGGACAGACCGATCGTCGCGGCGCGATATTCGGTCGAACGGGTGTCTGCCACGAAGGCTGTGTAGATGGAGTAGTCGGTACGCAGCACGAAACGCTCGGTCAAGTAGTAGCGCAGGCCGAGCGTCGCGTTCGCGAGCTTGGCGTTGGTCGTCAAGGCGCCCACCAGACTGGCATTGGGGATGTTGCGAAAGCGCCCGACGCCCACCGCAAAGAAGGGCGACAGGCGTTGGTCGGACCAGGGCTCAGACATCAGGTTCAGGTGCCACAGTTCGGTGCCGGAAAACGCACCTTGCACCTGGCCGATCGTGGCCTCGGCGCTGAGCGTGTCGGACAGCTTGTAGCTCGTCCACAGCTTGATCATCGGATCGGAACTGAACTGGCCCCAGGCCACCCCCAGTTGCACGCGTCGGCGCAAGTAGTCGTCCACCGCGACATCGCGGAACGACTTCTTGACGCCCGCTTCAGTGAGGGTCGATTCGAGTTGCTCGCGAACCACCCAGCCGATCTTGCCGCCTTCGGTACTGACCCGGTACCAGTCGGTGTGGCGCAACTCGATGACGATCCACTCCTGGCGCGCCGCGACAAAGAAGACCGGATAGCCGCGCCCGGGCCCGGTGCGCATTTCGATGTACGGGTCGGTGACCTGCAGCCGCTCGGCGCTGGGGGCATCGGCGGCGTTTGCCATCCCACCCGTGCACACGACGGCTGCAAGGCACAACGCTGCGACCACGCCTGCCGTCCGGTGCAGAATGGACAAAGAACGTTCGACCAGAGATTTCATCTGCGCAGGGAAGGAGTGGGGACGGATGCTGCTGACGCACGATTCACTGCGGCGTGCAATTGCCGGCCAGACCGGCCGGCGTGAACATGCTGTAAGTCGCGGTGCTGAACTCGTCCTGGCCTGCAGGGGCGGGGCGGTTCAGCCAGAACGCGATCTGCTTGACGTTCGAGTCGTTGGCGTCTGCGAAGATCAGGCCTCCACCGTGCAGCACACCTTGCACCAGCGGTTTGGTGATCAGCTTGCTCTCGTTGGTCGAACCGATGATGGTCGAGCCTTGAGAGGAGTAGAAGTTCTTGTACATGTCGCTGGCGCGAATCACGTCCGGGGTATTCGCCGGGTTGCTCAGGTCGATTTCCGTCGCCCCGGGAACGAGCCGAAGCGCGCCGCCCGTGCCGCGAACGTTGTCGTGGCAGCCGGATGCGGCACAGGTGTTGGTTGTGGTGACGCCATTCACGGTGATCGAGAGCTGTGCCAGGAATATCGGATTGATGCACTTCTGAAAATAGGCAAAGGCCAGCTTCTGGCCTGAGGTGATTGCCGGGTTGTTCACACTTGCCGGGTTATCGAGGGGGTTCGAACCCCCTCCGCAGGCCGTCAGGCCGGCGGCCACGCAGCACCACGCTGCGAGGCCGCCGCCCGCCCGACGGCGCGCCGCCGGGTGTCGATGGCGCGTGGGCTGCTTCATGGCGTCGGACATCCGGTCGAGATCCAGTTCAGGATCGCGGTGTAGCCGGCGCTGCCCACCGGCAGAATCGCGCCGGCCTGACCGGCCGCACCGGCAGGGTGAGGCACCGTCGAAGGCCGAACCAGCAGTGAATTGGTCGGCGCCGCGCAGGTGTTGGAGATCATCGACAAGGTCACGCCATAGTCACCCTCGGCGCTGCCGGTGAGCACGAAACGGTTCTCGCGGAATGCCGAGCCGGCCGGTGTTGTCTGGTCGCTGCCGATCGCCTGGTGGCAACCCGCCGCACAGGTGGCACGCAGGATCGGGAACACCTGCGATTCGAAGGTGGCCTGGCTCAGGGTATTGACCGTGCGCACGCCACTGGCGCCGTTGAAGGGGTCGTTGAAGTACTGGCCTCCCAGGTCCATCCACTCCGACATCAGGCGTTTCTCGGCCGTGTTGAGCATCGTCGCGTGGTTCGGCGCCGTGTTGGGCGGGTTCGGATGCGTGGTGCGCGCAGCGGCGCCAGCCATGAGGGTCTCGCCGAACATGATTTCGGTCAGGCGACTCTTGCGCGCAATGCCGGCCGTGTTCGACGCGCCCGAACTCGGGTTCACCAGGGCCGCGCCGCGCTGGATCACAGGCACGCCGTCTTCGATGCGCGTGACGGGTTGGCCGTTCGCATCGAGCAGCGGGTCACCGAGCATCAGTTCTTCGTACGACACCAGGCGGCCGGTGCCGGCGACGTTGGCGCGCAGGTCGAGCTTGACCGGGTCGCTGTGGCAGTTGATGCAGGTGTTCGCACCGCGGTCGCGCGTCCACAGCGGCTGCACATGCTCCGGATAGTTGATCACGCCGTTCGTTGGTGCGAGCGTGGCCAGGTCGTCGGCCGGGTTCGGGTTGCCGGTGTAGCGCATCGAGAGGGCACCGCGCGCCGTGACGCCAGCGACTGCCGTTTCGGCCCAGACGTCGGTGTAGGTCATGTCGGGCTTGAGGCTCAGCACCGAACCGTCCATGCGGGTCCGCAACGAGGCCATCGTTTCACCCGGCAGGTGATTCGCCGCCAGGGTTTGCTTGAGCGCGGCGGGCATGGTGTTGACCACCGAGCCGGAATTCAGTGCGGCGCCACGGCGCGGGCTGTGGCAGCCATCACAGGTGCGGCGCTCGCCGGGGCGAACCTGGATCCAGTTGGTATGGGTCTGGAACGCGCGGCCCTTCTCGTCGATGATGGCCAGCGCCAGCGGCACGTCGGCCGGAACCTGCAGCTTGAACGAACCGTCGGGTTCGACCTGCGCGTAGCCGAGGATCTGCTGCATTTCGAAGTCGGTCTCGCCGATCGCCAAGCGCACGCCCATCGAACTCGACGGCGGTGCCACGGCGCGAGTGGCGCGCACAAAGCGTGCCGGGGCACAACCGTAGGCGGAGTTCGCCGGGTCCTTGATGGCGGAGAGGTTGGCGACCCGGGCGCGCGTGTCCAGTGCCTCGGTCGGTGTCGTCATTGCAATGCCCTGGGCGCAACCGGCGGGCAGGTCGGCAGCCGTCAGCATCTGCTCGCCCATGCGTTGCAGGCCGTCGGTGTCATACACGCTGCGCACCTCGATGAGCGCCATGTTCTGCGCGGCAAGTGCTGCGTCGACGCTGGTCGGCTCGGTCGCGTTGGGTTCCGGACGGGCCTGGATGGGCACCGGATCGGTCAGCATGAAGCCCGGCGGCGGTGCGGCAACGCTCAACCAGGTCTGCTTGACCGGGTCGAACATGTAGATGCCGTACGCGGCGGCGACGTTGTTCTTCACCGGTGCGGAAGCGGCGTCGGCTGCGAGCATGTTGTCGTCGTTGAGAATGGCCAGCTCTGCGGGGGTCAGCGATGCGCACGACACGATGACGTCGTTGCGCGTGACCTGGCACGGGCGGTACGACAGCAGAACCCGATTGGTGCCGTCCCACAGCGGGTACGGCGTGGTCACGCGGCCCGCCATCGAAATGCCGCCGCCACTGTTCAGGGCCTGCGCCGTGACCTGCTTCTGGCCACCCTGCGCCGGAATCGTCGAATTTGCCGGCGTGTTCTGCTCGGAGTAGTTCAGCGCGTCGATGAACATCAGCGCGCCACCTTCCTGGGTGCGCGACAACGGCATCAGCGACGACGCCAGATAGCCCTTGTACGGGCCGTTCGGATCCATGTCACGCGGGTGCAGGAAGCTGTTGCCCGGGCTTTGCGCACCGTACAGCACGAACATGTCGGTGCCGTCGGGCTTGACGCGGAAGATCGCAAAACGATTCCGGTCGGCCACGTGCTCCCAGCGCGCGAACATGATGTCGCCGTTCGAGCGCACCACCGGGTTGCGGTCGTGGCTCTGGTTGAACGTGATCTGCTGGATGTTTGCGCCGGTGGCGTCCATCGTGTGCAGGTTCAGCACGCGTTCACGTTCGTACTCGTCGAGCGCGAAATAGCTGCGGCCCAGCGCCTGGTTCTGGCTCGACTTGGCCTGCCGGTTCGACGCGAACACGAAACCGCGGCCGGCCGGCAGGTAGGCCGGGTCGACGTCATCGTGCTGGTTGGAACTGGTCAGGCGACGGAACTTGCCGTTCGACAGACCGCTGTCGGTCATGTCGTATTCCCAGATGTTCCAGTGGCCCGTGCAGGCCGGCTGGCCTTCGATCGTCGAGGTGTTCGACGGCGGGCAGCGCATCGAGAAGATCACCTTCTTGGCGTCGTACGACACTTCCGGGTCGGAGGCGTCGCCACTGCCCTGAGTGAACTGCGCGGTGAGGTTGACTTCCTCGGCGCTCGCAGAAGACTTCGAACGCAGCATCAGGTCACCACCCGGCGCGCTGGGCGTGCCATCGGTCGGGTTGATGCTCATGGCCGTGGAGCGCTTGGTGTAGACGAGTGGAACGTCTCCGGCGACGACGACGCCGTTGGACGTCGTTTCCTCGTCTTTGCCGCATCCCGACAGTCCGAGCAGCAGTGCCGCCGTTGCGCAGGCGACCACACCGAGTCTTGCGACACCGTGTGCGTTGATGACATATGACATTGAGTTTCTCCCTAGCAGTTTCATCTGAACCTCCTGATGAATCCAACTTTCGAGCGGCATGCCGGTCACTGCGGGGCCGGCGAAATGCCGGCCAGCAAGCCTGAGGAAAAGTGAAGTTCACCGGCCGCGTCGACGATGACAGCGTCGACCTCGGCTTGAGTCGCTATGAGTGCCAGCCCCCGTTGGGTGCCGAGCATGAATACGGTTTTCGACAGCGCTTCCGACGTCAGCCCGTCCGGAGCCAGGATGGTCACGCTGCGCACGCCGTCGGGTGACTGGCCGGTGCGCGGGTCGATCAGGTGGTGGAACCGTTTTCCGTCCTGTTCGAAGTAGCGTTCGTAGTCGCCCGAGGTCGAAAGCGACACGTCTTCAAGCGGCAGCACGGCCACCACCTCGCCGGGTCGGCGCGGGTCGCGGATCGCGATCGTCCAGGGTCGGCCGCGCCGGTCGCCCAGCACGCGCGAGTCGCCGCCGGCGCTGACGATGGCGTGTTCGATGCCCTGTTCCGTCAACATCGCGACGCTGTTGTCCACCGCATGGCCCTTGGCGAAACCGCCCAGGTCGATGCGCACACCGGCACGCGCGAATCGGATCGTGCCGGCCTTCTCGTCCAGCAGCAGGTGGTGGTGGCCGATCGCTTCACGGGCGCGGGCGATCGCCGCGTCGCTGGGGCGGACCTGCGCGCGGTAGTCGTACAGGTGGCCGACACTGGCGTACGTGATGTCGAACGCGCCGCCCGACAACTGCGAAAACTCTTTCGCGCGGCGGATCAGGCGGACCATTTCGCCGCTGATGGCGACCGCGCGCGTCGCCGCATCGCGGTTGATGATGGAAAGTTCGGAATCCGCCTTGTGCGGGCTCATCATGCGGTCGATGCGGTGCATTTCCGCCATCACGGCGCGCAGGGCCGCTTCACCTTGCGCCGGATCGTCAGCCCACAGTTCGACCCGAATCGCCGTGCCCATGATGGCTTCCTCACGGCACAGCCATTCACCCGCCGGCGCGGCCCGACCCCGCATTGGGGCGGACGCAACGAAGCGTTGGCGAAGGGCGGCAAGGCTGACTTGCATGGTCAATCCGAGTGCGACACGGCGTGCCTTTGGGCACGCTGCGACGCGGTCGAGCTGTTGTTGACGATTCCCTGAGACGGCTTCATGTTGTGTTTGCTCTGTTCGCCTTCGGTCTGCGGTGCCACAGGCCAGACCTGCGCAACCCCTCAGATCAAGGGACATGCGCATCTTCAAGCCTTAAGGCCCAATGAATGCGTCAAAAAGTTGGCATTCGCACACGGGTTTACAACCCGTCGCAGATGAATGGGTGAGCGTTCGTTCGGCACCGCCCGCAGACGCATCAAATGTGAGCAGACGCTGCTAACGCTTGACCTTGCGGTCGGTTCCGATGCAGGCATGCGCGCGGCGCGACTGCTGCGGGTCCAGGTTGCGCTGGGATGGGTTGGCATGGCGAGCGTGAGAAACTCTGCCGCTGATTCACTGCGCCCGTCGTTCCATGCTGATGAACTGCGTTGCCTACCAGGACGGTCGCAAGCTGGCCGATATATCGGTCGACGACATCAGCGATTGGCTGAAGCGCCCGGACTGTTTTGTCTGGGTGGCCTTGCGCGACGCCACGGACGCCGAACTGGCGCACATGCAGCGCGAGTTCAATCTGCATGAGTTGGCGGTCGAAGATGCCCGCCATGGCCACCAGCGCCC
>JANNKS010000147.1:0-5716 GCA_031396425.1 Rhizobacter sp.
CTCCCTGTGGGCCCAGGCTCTCGCTCCGTCGGAGGCGCCAGCGGAGCACAACGGGAGTCGGCTGTACTTCGCCCACCTGATCTCCGAGCTGTACGCCGACGAGTACAGAGCCGTGTTCGGCACCCTGCCGGACATGACCGACCCCGCGCGGTTCCCGCAGAAGGATGGTCTTTGTGGCGACCACTTCCGCCGCTGTGGGCGAACCTGCCACCGCGCGCTGGATCGACTCCTTGACGGCGCGGTAGTTGTAGTCCTGGATCTTCTTGTCGTCTTCGGCCAGCCAGTGGATGAACACGCCCACGCAGATGAACAGGTTGTCCGCCTCGGCGGCCGGAATCGTGCCATCCTGGACGCTGTCGGCAACGGCCATCGCCACCGCGCGCTGCGCCGGCCCGAACATCTGCACCGCCTGTTTCGCGCCCTTGATCGTGACCTTGTTGAACATCACGGTCGCCGGCTTGGTCAGCAGGTTCGGCGCGACCACTGCGAGCAGCGACGTGAACCCGTCCTTGTTGTTCGTCAATGCATTGGCGAATGCGGACTCGACCGGGCTACCGCGCGGCCCAATGATGAGGTCGATGTGGGCGACTTCATTGCCCTCGCCGACCAATGATTCGCCGACCATCATGCGATCGATCTTTGCCATGGCTTTTTAATCTCCTGTGGGTTTGGTTCTGGGGAATTCGACACGCCGGACCAAGGCCCGGCGCGTCAACCAGACTATCACGATCCATGCCACACACCCGTCACCGGCGCCAGAACGCCGGCCAGCAGCAGCGCCGCGACGGTCAGATCGGCGCTGGTGCCGGGGTTGATGCGCTGCGCCTTGAGTGAATCGTCCCACGCGGCGAAGGCGGGGTCTGCGCCCGGGTCGGGAGCGTGGCGCCAAGCTTGCGCCGCGTTCATGACATTGTGTGCCACCGCCTCGCCGTGTTTTCGAACAATGTGTGAATCGGGCATTCGGCTCAGGAACGCCAGATAGGCGCGCTGCACAGCCGCCACCGTCATTGAATCCGGTTCACCGCATTCGGCCCCTGGAGTGATGCGAATGCCTTGCGCCAACAACGGCTGTGCAGTTTCGAACAGCTCGGCAAATCCGCACGCGTACTGGCGGGCGATGCTGTCGCGCCCGGCAGCCAGCGCCATCGCCGCGCGCAGGCCCAGGCTTGGCGCTGCATGCACGTCTTCAGCGCCTGCCCTGCCCAGCCCACCGGGGTTGGCCAGCGCTATCGCGCGGTAGGCGGCCCGGGTGTCTTCGAGGTCGAGGTCAGCCAGCACGGCCTCAAGGGCCGCACGCAGCGCTGCCTTGCTGATCAATGCTCCGTCGCGCTCGACGGCTGCGGCCACCGGCGCGCACAGCAACAGGATGCCCAGGTTGGTGTTGCAGCCCACCGCGGCCCAGGTCGCGGCCATCGCCGCTTCGATGCGGGCACCGACCCGCGCACCGGCTTCGAAAAGCAGCGGTGCGGCGACTCGCGCGCTGTCGATGAACTGCTGAGCCTGCATGCCGTGGCCCGGCGAGGCCCGACTGACATTGCCGGGTTTGCGCACCGCCACGTCGAGCCAGCAGGCGTGCAGGAAACAGGCGCTGGCAAGCGCGATGATGGGCGCGATGGTGGGCGCGGCCGGCGTCATGCGCAATGCGGCAGCGCCGGCTGTGCCCCGGCGCGATCGAGCCGGCGTTCGAACAAGTCCGCGACGATGGCCGACGCGATGTTGAAGCCGGTCACGCGCTGCAGGCCCTGCCACGCGGCGACTCCATTCACCTCGATGACCTGCAAGGGCGGCCCGCTGGCGCTGGGCACGATGTCGACGCCGGCGTAGTCGATGTCGAGCGCGCGCGCCGCGTCCTGCGCCAGGCCTGCCAGGTCGGGAGTCAGTGCCGCAGGTTCGCAGGCCGCGCCCTGCGCCAGGTTGTGCACCCAGTGCCGGCTGACCCGGCGCATCGCAGTGAGCGCCCGGCCGCCCACCACGAGCACGCGCCAGTCGAAACCAGGCACGGTGAGCGGCGCGATGAAACGCTGCAGATAGGCGAGCGACCCGTAGGTGCCGTGCAGTGCCGGCAGCGCGCGATGCACACCGTCCACCGCGCCGACCAGCTGCAGCCCCTTGCCCTGCGAGCCAAAAAGTGGCTTGAGCACAAGCGCATGGCCGGCGGCGCCCTCACGCATCACGATGCGCTGCGCCTGCGCGCGCGATTCGACCGCCCAGGTCGGCGGCGTCGCGATGCCCGCCGCGTGCAACAGCAGGCTGGTCATCGACTTGTCGACGCTGCGTTCGATTGCACGCGCATCGTTGTACACCGGCACGCCGAGTTCGCGCAGCGCGTGCAGCACGCCGAGGCGTTTCGTCACCTGCTCGAAGCTGCCTCCGGCAATGCCCCGCACCAGCACGGCATCGGGCAGGTCGCGGCCGAAACCGGGGATCGCCAGGCCGTGCCACGCATGCGAGGTGTCGACGCGGCAATCGGCCAGGTCGACGCAGCGCCCGGAAGCGCCGCGCTCGCGCAACGCCGCCTGCAACTGGCGCGTGTGCCAGCCGACTTCGTCGGTCATGATCGCGACCCGCGAAGCCGACAAACTCATGGCAGAGGCTTCGCGCCGCGCCCGGCCGAACGTGCCGTTCGTGCAAGCGGGTGGGTGCGTCGATGAACCGGCATGCAGCGTGACCCGATGAACGCCGCTCGGGCCTCGTGTGTCACGCTTCTTGCATCCAGACGCGGCGCAACAGCGCCATGTCGAGCGCGCCGGCGTGCCAGGTGTTGCCGCTGTCGAGGTTGCTGACCCACACTTCGGCGGGCGCGAACAAGGCGGGGTCGATCTTGTAGAAGTCATGAGCGACTTCCTTGAAGATCGCCGCGAACGAGCGGCCGAAATCGCGCGAGTTGCACGAAGGCAGGCGCTGCGCCAGGTCGCGCGCCTTCGCGTCGTCGCCGCGCACGCTCAGGTGCACCCGGCCACCGTACAGGATGGCGTCGTTGGTGCGGCCCATCGCCTCCACGCCGTCCGGGCTGGGCGCGGGCAGCGGGGCGCTGGCCACACCGTCGACGATGTCGCCCAGCGCGAAGCCCAGCGTGTGCGCCTTGTGCAGCGCCACCTCGAGCACACGCGCCACCACCTGGGTGGTGCCCGCCGCACTGCGGGTGGGCGTGAGGATCAGCGTCAGCGCCTGCGCTTCGAGCGAACAATCTCGCAGCAGCTTGCGCACCACCACCTCGGGCGGTGCGGCATCGACCTCGAGCACCAGCACGCCGTGCACTGCGCGGTCGCGGTAACCCAGTTCGGTGAACAGCGCCTCCTTCGCCGCCAGTGCGCGTGCTGGGCCGGAGCCGAGCGAGAAGAACTTCTTCGCGCCGGTTTCCTCCTTGCTCGCCGACAGGCTCCAGCCCGCGTACTGGCTGCCCAGGCAGGCGAGCACGGGAAGCGAGCTGCGCACCTCCAGCCAGCTCGGCCACCCGTCGGCCGCACCGCTGCGCAGGCCCACCGTGCCGAAGCCCCCCATGCAGATCTCGCCGATCAACAGACCCGCGGCGATGCTGCCCGGCGCCGTGACGCCGGCATCGACGATGGTCGCCCCGACGGCGTCGCGACGTGCCGTGACGCCCAGCGCATCGGCATCGCGCAGCAGCCGCTCCACCAACGGCGCGGCCTGACCGTTCACGCTCAGGGTGCATGCCGCCAGCGCTGCAGTGATTTCGCTCATGTCAGCGGTCCACTGCGCCATGCGCCACTCGCGACGCATGAAACGAGCCGGCGCTGGGAAGGACCCGCTTGCGGCCCTTTGGCGCCGCTCGTCGCTGCACGCACCCCATCCTCCGCGCGAGGGCAGGTGGCCCGGGGTACGTTCTCCGGCCCACGCTCGCGGGGCACCCGATGGGGTCCATGGCGAGCGGCGCCATCAACTCCAACCAAGCGCGCGAAGAGCCATGACACCGCGAATGGGGCCTCCGCTCGTACCCCGAACCACCTGCCCCGGCACGCCAGTTGCACCCCTGCTCGTGGCGGGCCAGCGTCGGTTGAAGCAGGGCGGTGATGGTGCCCCCGGGCGGAGACCCCATGCGCGGTGTCATGGCTCTTCGCGCGCCTGGATCGTGTTGACGCGGCTGGCCGTTGTGGGCCTGGGTGGCGCCCCGCGAGCGTGGGCCGGAGAACGGGGGCGCCGCCACCGCCCTGGCGCGCAGTCGCTGGGGGGCTGAGCCTGCACGGACAGCCGGGTTCCGCTGGCAGCCCCGGGCCACCCGGCCTCGCGCAGAACTTGGCCTGCGCGCAGCGACGAACACCCGCTTTGGGCCGAAAGCCGCCCTACGTTCCGTATTCAATCGTTTGCGTTTCATCCCAGGGTCTCCAAGGTGCGAAGCACTGCGTCACTGCGGCGTGCCAGTTCGGTCTTCACCGAGTTCGCGTCGGCACCACTCGCCGACACACTGCACACCGGCTCGCCGCAGGCGAAACGGGTTGCCGCGCGCGGCTGGTCATGGAGATACGCTCCGGCGGCCCAACACGCGAGTGTCGCGGCGTCGAGACGCAGCGCGCGTGGTGCGAAAACGATCTGGTGGCCATGCACCGGTGCGCTGACCGACCTTGCCAGGGCCGGCAGCTCACCATGCTGGCACGCGCGCAGATGAGCGCCCAGCACGCCTCCCGAACCCACCCTCCCATACAGTGCGAGGCTCGCGGGAGGGCGCGGGTTGAGCTCCAGAATCAGCACCCGATCACCATCGAGCAGGAAATCGAGGCTGCCCAGGCCGCGAAGTGCAAACGTCGGCGTCAACGCGCGCAGTGCCGCGCCCACTTCGCTGCGCACCGCCTCGGTGACCGGCACCGGGCCGAGCACGCCGTGATAGACCCAGGGCAACGCTCCGAGCGGCCGCACGATCTGTTCGTTGAAACCGAGCAATACCACATCGCGCCCATTGGCGATGTAGGTGGCCGACATCGACACGCCGCGCACCTCGCGCTGCAGATAGCGCTGCGGCGAACGCGGCGCAGGCGCGGCGGGTTCGGCGCGCGTGATGTGCCAGCCGCCGCAGCCACCGGCGTCCTTCGCCAGCCAGCCGGCAGCCTGAGTCGCACCGTGGTGGCGCACCGGCGGATAGGCGAAGCCGCAGGCCTTCAGAAAACCGAAGAACGTGGCCGGGTCGCGCACCCGGCGCTGATCGGCCGGCGCAGTGCCGATCAACGGCAGACGGGCGGCGCCCTGCGCCAGCAACTCGCTCTGGCCATCGAAGCCAGCCCCCGCAACCCAGCCGTGCACGTCGCCGCGCCGCGCCAGGCTCGACAAGGTGTCGAGCAGTTTCTTCGCATCGATGCGCAATGTCTCGGGTGCGCCGATCGGCAGCCACTCGCTCGCCGCGCTGAGGGTGTCACGGTCGCCGAACAGATCGAGCGCGATCGCCTTGAACCCTTCGCGCGCGGCTGCTTCGGCCAACGGCCGGGCGGAAATCGCCGCCAACGCGAGCTGGGTCATGACTGCTTGCGCCAAGGTTTCGGCATCAAGCCGGCTTGGCCGCGGCAGACTCGGCCAGGAAAGCGCGTGCCGTCGTGAAGGCTTCGGCAAAGCCCAGCGACACCGGCCGGTTCGCCTCGCGCATCTGCACCAGCATGCGGTGCTGGGTCTGGTACTTGACGTTGCCCACCGCAAGCGCGCCGATGCCGACCGCGGATGTGCCCGCCAGCGGCACCGCATCGTCCATCACACCGACGCCGGCAATGCCCTC
>JANNKS010000158.1:0-7640 GCA_031396425.1 Rhizobacter sp.
TGGATGCAGCGCTGCGGCGTCGACAACGTGCGGCAACTCGACGGTGGCATCCTGAAATACTTCGAACGGCAGGGGCCGGCGCATTTCGAAGGCACGTGCTTCGTCTTCGACGAGCGCGAGACGCTCGACGGCAGGCTGTCACCGGTGCCGGCGATGTAAGTTACCCTGTGGGCGCGGCGACCCACGCCGCTGTGAACACCCGGCCCCATGACACCCTCGACCGACAACCTGCAGTCGATTGCCAAGTACCGTGCGGTCGCGGCGCGATACGACACCAGCACCGGCCCGACCTGGCCGATCCGCATGCATTGCGTGGAATTGCTGCAGCTTCACGAAGGCGACACGGTGCTTGACGTCGGCTGCGGCACCGGCCTGAGTTTCGAGCCGCTGCTGCAGCGTATCGGGCGCAGCGGCCGCCTGCTCGCGTTCGAACAAAGCCCGGAAATGCACCTGCAGGCGCAGGCGCGCGCCGAGGCCTTGCGCAGGCAGGGGTTTCAAGTCCACCTCGAATGCACCACCGCCGAGCACGTCAAACTGCCCTGCGCGCCCGATGCCGTGTTGTTCCATTACGTGCACGACATTTCGCGCATTCCCGAAGCGGTGGCCAACCTGTGCGGGCAGTTTGCGCCGGGCACCCGCGTGGCCATCGCCGGCATGAAATATTTTCCTTGGCCCCTTGCGCCGCTCAACCTGCTGGCCTGGCTGAAAAACCGGCCGTACAACGTGCGGGCGCGTGAACTGCACAAACCCTGGAGTCTGATTGCAGCTCACCTGAGTGAATTCCAATGGCAGGCAACGCAATGGGGCATGGGCTACATTGGGTCGGGCCGCGTCAAGGAGACGAAGTCATGATCAAACCGCAGGCTCGAACCGAAGCGGCACGGAATGCGGGCGTGCTGTCGGCCGAATTCGCCCGCGTGCGCGCCGCCTCGCTGGCGCTTGCCGCGCCGCTGACGGCGGAAGACTGCCAGGTGCAATCCATGCCCGATGCCAGCCCCACCAAGTGGCACCTGGCGCATGTCAGCTGGTTCTTCGAGACCTTCGTGCTGGAGCGCTTCGAGGCGTCGTTTCGTGCCTTCGAGCCGGCGTTTCGGGTGCTGTTCAACAGCTACTACCACGGCGTGGGCGAACAGCACGCGCGGCCGCTGCGGGGCCTGATCATGGTGCCCACACTGGAGCAGGTAAGGCACTACCGCGCGCAGGTGAATGAGCGGGTGCTGGCGCTGCTGTCTGCGCTGCCGGAGGAACCGGAACTGATCGCGCTGGTCACGCTCGGACTGCACCACGAACAGCAGCACCAGGAATTGATGCTGACCGACATCAAGCACGCCCTGAGCTTCAACCCGCTGCACGCGCCCTATGCGCCGCGCTGGCCGATGGCGGCGGTGCGTCCGCAAGCCTTGAGCTGGTTCGGCTACGCTGGCGGCGTCGTCGAACAGGGTCACGACGCGCCTCTCGACGGCACGTTCTCATTCGACAACGAATCGCCCCGCCACCCGGCGCTGCTGGCGCCATTCGAACTCGCCTCGCGGCCCGTCACGTACGGCGAATACCTCGCCTTCATCGACGACGGCGGCTACTATCGATCTGAACTTTGGCTGTCCATGGGGTGGGACTGGGTGCGCGCCCAGGCCGCACGCGCCCCCAAACTCGCGCCGCTCTATTGGCGCTCTGTCGACGGCGCATGGTTCAACCACACGCTGCAGGGCAGCGTCGGCATCGATTCGCACACCCCCGTGTGCCACCTGAGTTACTTTGAAGCCGACGCCTACGCACGTTGGGCCGGCGCACGCTTGCCCACCGAAGCCGAGTGGGAACACGCCGCACGCGGCTTGCGCTCACCGCAGCGCGGCAATTTCGCCGACCAGCGCGCCTACCACCCGCTGCCGCAGGCTGGCCACGCCCCGGGCGAACCGGTGCAGATGTTCGGCGACGTGTGGGAGTGGACGGCGTCGAACTACAACCCCTACCCCGGCTACCGGCCAGCCAGTGGCGCGGTGGGCGAGTACAACGGCAAGTTCATGTGCAACCAGTTCGTGCTGCGCGGCGGCTCGTGCGCCACGCCTCAGGGCCATGTGCGTGCGAGCTACCGGAATTTCTTCCCGCCCGAAGCGCAGTGGCAATTCAGCGGCTTGCGCCTGGCGCGCGATGCTTGAAATGACCAGCGGCCATTGATGCCCATCGCTGCGCGCCTCACGGTCTGGCGAATCCTGACCTGGGCGGTTGCCGGCCTGACGCTGATTGCCGCGCTCGGCGTCGCGGCCAGCTGGGAGCCGGATCGCCCGGCCGCCACTCTCGAAGCACGCTGGGCACAGCCACCCTCGACGTTCATCGACGTGAAGGGCCAACGCGTGCACCTGCGCGACGAAGGCCCACGTGCCGATTCGTTGCCGATTCTGCTGATCCACGGCACCTCTGCGAGCCTGCACACCTGGGACGGCTGGGCTGAACAGTTGCGCGGGCGCAGGCGCGTGATCCGCTTCGATTTGCCCGGCTTCGGCCTGACCGGCCCGAACGCGAGCGGCGACTATTCCGACGCCGCGCACGCGCGCTTCGCGATCGACGTCGCCGATGCGCTCGGCCTAAAGCGCTTCGTGGTGGGCGGCAATTCGCTCGGCGGCGAAATCGCCTGGCGCGCTGCGCTGCTTGCCCCGCAGCGGGTTGAACGATTGATCCTTGTCGACGCGGCCGGTTATGCATTTGTGCCCGAGTCGATTCCACTCGGCTTTCAGCTGGCCTACAGCCCGGCCACGTCCTGGCTGGTTGAAACCACGCTGCCGCGCGCCTTGGTCGAGTCCAGCGTGCGCGATGTGTATGGCGAACCGGGCCGGGTCACGCCCGCCCTGGTGGACCGCTACTTCGATCTGACGCTGCGGGCCGGCAACCGACGCGCGCTGGTTCAGCGCCTGGCTCAATTCGTGCCGGGCGAAGACGCGGCGCGCATTCGCGAACTCAAGCTGCCCACGCTGATCCTTTGGGGCGGACGCGACCGGCTGATTCCGCCCGAAAGTGCACGCCGCTTCGCCGCCGACATCGCGGGCAGCGAGCTGGTGATGTTCGATACCCTGGGCCACGTGCCGCACGAAGAAGACCCGGCGGCGACCGTCGTGCCGGTGCGGCGATTCCTCGGGCTGCAGCCCTGAGCCGATTCAGGAATTGAGAACCGCCAGCACTTCCGACTGGAATTCGCGCCGGTACAGGATCACGATCACGCCGACCGTGGCGACCATGAAGGCCACCGACGAAAAGAACCAGCCGATCGCGGCAAACGCGAAGTAGTAGCCGCGCAGACCGTCGTTGAAGGTTTCCGCGGCAAGTGATACCACGCGGCCGGCCTTGTCGGCGAAGGCATTGCGCTGCATCTCGGCGGCCGCGCCCGCGGCGTCGAACTGTTCCAGTTCGGGGGCAGCGGCCACCAGCATTGCACCGAAGGTGTACTGGCGCATCGACCAGGTGAAACGAAAGAAGCAGTAGACGAAAATCGCCAGCAGCAAAAACAGCTTCAGGTCGAACACCAACATCGACGTTTGTGCGGTGAACGGCAGGTCGCGCACCAGCTCGCTGGCCTTTTCGGAGGTGCCCAGCGCGGCCAGCAGGCCGCCGATGATCAAGATCGTGGTGGAGGCGAAGAATGACGGGCTGGTGGAGAGGTTTTGCATCACCACCGCATCGACCACGCGCACTTCGCGCCGCGTGGTCTGCAGCATCCATTGGCGGCGCACCCGATTGGTACTGGCCAGCACCGAAGCCTGTGTGGTGGCGCGATGCTTGGCGAACCGCGCATAGCCCACCCAGCCGGCGAAGAAAATCAGCAGCGCAGCCCAGTCCAGCCCGGGCAGCACGCTGATCAGTTTGATGAGGGTCTGCATGCCCCGAACTCTAAGGCCTGGGAGCGGGCTGGCGCCGCCGCGGGCGCCACTGTGAACGGCAACGCCAGCAGTGCCGGCGGCAACGCCTACTGCACCGGTGCGCGCAAAGCCTGGCCGACTCGCACCACCGCCCGCACCACACGATTGACCGCCTGCTGATGCTTCTCGTCGCGCAGCCCGCCAGCGTCGTCGAACGCATTCATCGCCTGGCTGAGCGCGAACTGCTCAGGCACGACGAGCATGCCCAGCGTGGTCTGCAGGAACTGGCGCGTCGCCATCAGGCTGCGCAGGCCACCGAACGGCCCCGGTGAAGCGCTCATCACACCCACGGGTTTGCCCGCCATGGCGGCCAGGCCGGTGGGCTGTTGTGCAGTGGCGACGGTGCGCGAAGCCCAGTCGAACGCGTTGATCAGGAGCGGCGTCGGGAAGGCGTTGTATTCGGGCGTCGCGACGATCAGCGCGTCATGGCCGGCCAGTGCGTCGCGAAGGGCGATCGCGCCGGCGGGCATGCCGGAGGCTTCCACCTCGGCATCGTAGATCGGCAGCCCCAGCGCACGCAGGTCGAGCCGCGTCACCTGCGCTCCCGCCTGCTGTGCCAGCAGCTGCGCCGCTGCGGCGAGCTTGCCATTGAACGAACCCGGCCTGGAGCTGCCGGCAACAATCATCACGCGAAGGGCTTGCATGGTGTTCACTTACTCCAGTTCATTGTTGAGGTCGAAGACCAGCACTTCAGCGTCGGCACCGTTGGCGATGCGCACGTGGGGCTCGTCGCGCAGCATCACGGCGTCGCCCGCCGAGACCGCCTTGCCGTTCACGTTCAGGCTGCCGCGCACGACATGGACATAAGCGCAGCGGCCCGCCGCCAACGTCAGTTCGGCCGCTTCCGCGCCATCGAACAAGCCGGCATAGACGGCGGCATCGGCGTGAATGCGCACCGCGCCATCGCGCGCGTCCGCGCTGGCGACGAGGCGCAGGCGGCCGCGCTTGTCAGCCGCGTTGAAGTGCTTCTGTTCATAGCCCGGGTCAATGCCCTGCTGGTTGGGCAGAAGCCAGATCTGCAGGAAATGCGTGGTCTGATCCGGCGCATTGTTGAATTCGCTGTGTTTCACGCCGCGTCCGGCGCTCATGCGCTGCACGTCGCCGGGCTTGATGACGCCGCTGTTCGCCGCGCCGGCCAGGCCGTTGCCCATGCTGTCGCGGTGCGCGAGTTCGCCGCTGAGCACGTAGCTGATGATTTCCATGTCGCGGTGGCCATGCGTGCCGAAGCCGGTGCCCGGCGCGATGCGGTCTTCATTGATGACGCGCAGGTTGGAAAATCCCATGTGCCTGGGGTCGTGATAGTCGGCGAACGAAAAGCTGTGAAAACTCTTCAGCCAGCCATGGTCGGCAAAGCCACGTTCACTGGCCTTCCTGAGATTGATCAAGGGTGCGCTCCTGGTGTGTTGCGGACCGGTTCAATGTAGGCCAATCGGCGTCGCCGGGCGCGGCCCGGCGTTGAACGGGCCGTTCAAATAAGATGAAGGCCTGGGTAGCTACAAGCCCGCGACAACCCCGCCACAACCCGCCTCAGCGCCGCGCCATGCCCGACCGTCACTTCGTCCTGACCCCGGAAGCGCTGACAATGATGGACGCGATCGCACGCACCGGCAGTTTTGCGGCCGCCGCGCGCGAGATCGGCAAGGTGCCCTCGGCGCTCACCTACAACGTGCGCCAGCTGGAAGAAGCGCTCGACGTGCTGCTGTTCGACCGCAGCTCGCGCCAGGCGCAGTTCACCGCTGCCGGTCTCGAGCTGCTCAGCGAAGGGCGCCGCTTGCTCGCCGAAACGCAGGCGGTGGCGCAGCGCGTGCGGCGCATCGCCACCGGCTGGGAAACCCAGCTGAGCATCGCCGTGGACGGCGTGTTGTCGCAGGTGACGATGTTCGAGTTGTGTGAAGCGTTCTACGCCTTCGAGCCGCCGGGCGCGTCGGGCACGCGCTTGCGGCTGCGCAGCGAGGTGCTTGCGGGCACCTGGGAAACATTGATGACCGGCCAGACCGATCTGGCGATTGGCGTGAACCTGATGGCGGCGCCGCCGTCGGGCTTCGCCGTCGAGCCGCTCGGCGAATTCGAATTCGTCTTCGCGGTGGCACCGCATCACCCGCTCGCTGCGCACACCGAACCCCTCACTGACGCAGAACTGGTGCAGCACCGCGCTGTGGCGGTGGCCGATTCGGCGCAACGCCTGTCGCGCATCACGGTGAACTTGCTGCCCGGCCAGGATGTGCTGACGGTGGCCAGTTCGCCGGCAAAGATCGAAGCCCAGTTGCGCGGCATCGGCTGCGGCTTCCTGCCCGAGCCCATGGTGCGCCACCACATCGCCGCAGGCCGGCTGGTGGTGCGTGAGGTGCAGCGCCCGCGCCAGGCGGTGCGCCTGGGCTACGCGTGGCGTTGCGACATCGACGCAAAAGGCCGGCGCAAACCCAGCGGGCTGGCCTTGGCCTGGTGGCTGGAACAGCTCGAGCGGCCGGCAACGCGGCTGGCACTGCTGCAGCGCCATGTCTTGTCGGCTCCCTGACGACATGCGCTGCCGCGCCGCGTCGACAACGACCGGATCCGCGCGCGCCACGGAGGCACTGCAGTGACACCCGGCCCCTACATCGGCCGCTTTGCGCCGTCGCCCACCGGCCCCCTGCACGCCGGCTCGCTGGTGGCGGCGCTCGCTTCCTGGCTCGATGCCCGCGCGCACCACGGCCAATGGCTGGTGCGCATCGAAGACGTCGACGCGCCGCGCTGCCGGCCCGGTGCGGCGGGGCAGATTCTTTCGCAACTGGCCTCGTGCGGCCTTGTCGCGGATGCTCCGGTGCTGTTCCAGTCGAGCCGCGACGCCGCCTACCAAAGTGCGCTCGACGACTTGCGCCAACGGGGCTGGACCTATGCGTGCACCTGCACACGGCGCGAGATCGAAGATGCGCAGGAGCTTCGTGGCGCGGCGCGCGAACGCCATGCCGAGCGCGTCTATCCGGGCACCTGCCGGGATGCGGCTCGCACGACCCAGCGCAGTGCGGTTCGCCTGCTGACCACAGCTTCTCTCCAGCGACCGACAGCTGTCTTGACCATTGATTGGATCGACCGGCGCCTCGGCCCACAACGCCAGGACGTGACGCACGAGGTCGGTGACTTCGTGTTGCGGCGCTCCGACGGCCTGTGGGCCTACCAACTCGCGGTGGTGGTCGACGATGCAGCGCAGCGCGTCACGCACGTCGTGCGGGGCGAGGACCTGGCCGACAACACGGCGCGCCAGATCCACCTGCAGCGCCTGCTCGGCCTGGGCACGCCGCAGTACCTGCACGTGCCGCTGCTGCTGGGTGCCGACGGTGAAAAACTGTCCAAGCGCAACGGCGCCATCGCCATTGCTGCCGACGCGCCCGCAGACGCGGTGCGCCAGGCTGCCGCCGCGCTGGGCTTGTCGATTGAACCGGCCCCGCTGGGCGACACCCTGGCGCAGGCGGTGAACCTGTGGCGCGCGCGCTGGGTGGCATGATCACGCCTTCAACGCAATCTCAACCTCAGGATTCCCCATGATCACCACCGCCTCCGGCCTGCAATACGAAGACACCGTCACGGGCACCGGCGCCGCCGCCGAAGCGGGCCAACAGGTCCGAGTTCACTACACCGGCTGGCTCTACAACAACGGCGTCAAGGGCGCCAAATTTGACAGCAGCAAGGACCGCGGCGACCCGTTCGAATTCGGCCTGGGCGAAGGCATGGTCATCAAGGGCTGGGACGAAGGCG
>JANNKS010000162.1:0-11149 GCA_031396425.1 Rhizobacter sp.
CGCCCGGCCGCTTCGACCAGCCAGCTGGCCTCGATCTCGAACGCCGTGGCGTAGAGCGCCTTGAGGTCTTCCGGAACGCGATCGATGCGGCGCAGCGAGCCATCGAAGTGTTTGAGGTCCATCACCATCACGTCGTCCCACAGGCCGAGTTTCTTCAGGTCGCGCACCAGGTACTCGTTGACGATCGTGAACTCACCGGACAGGTTCGACTTCACCGACAGGTTGCCGAACGAGGGTTCGATCGACGCGCTGACGCCGATGATGTTGGAGATCGTCGCGGTGGGAGCAATCGCCACGCAGTTGGAATTGCGCATGCCATGCAGTGAGATGCGCTCGCGCAGGGCGTCCCAGTCCAGGGTGGTGGAGCGGTCGACTTCGACATAACCGCCGCGCTGTTCGGTTAGCAGGCCGAGCGAATCGATCGGCAGAATACCGCGCTCCCAGAGCGAGCCTGGGTAGCTCGAATACCGACCGCGCTCATCGGCCAGAGTGGTCGACGCCCAATAGGCGTGGTAACACACCGCCTCCATCGACTCGTCGGCAAACGCGACCGCCGCATCCGAGCCGTAGGGGATGCCCAGTTCGTAAAGCGCGTCCTGGAATCCCATGATGCCCAGGCCGACCGGGCGATGGCGCAGATTGGAATCACGCGCTTTCTTGACGGCGTAGTAGTTGATGTCGATGACGTTGTCGAGCATGCGCATCGCGGTCGCGACCGTTTTCTTGACCTTCGCCTGGTCGATCTTGCCGTCTTTGAGGTGGTGCACCAGGTTGACCGAGCCCAGGTTGCACACCGCGATCTCGGTCTCGTTGGTGTTCAGCGTGATTTCGGTGCACAGGTTGCTCGAGTGCACGACCCCCACATGCTGCTGCGGCGAGCGCACATTGCAGGCGTCTTTGAACGTGATCCAGGGGTGGCCCGTCTCGAACAGCATCGTCAGCATCTTGCGCCACAGGTCACTCGCCCGCATCGTCTTGAAGAGCTTGATTTCGCCGCGCGCCGCCTTCGCCTCATAGCCGCTGTAGGCCTCCTCAAAGGCCTTGCCGAACTTGTCGTGCAGGTCGGGGCAGGTGCTCGGCGAAAACAGGGTCCAGTCACCCCCTTCCATGACACGCCGCATGAACAGGTCGGGAATCCAGTTCGCGGTGTTCATGTCGTGGGTTCGGCGGCGATCGTCGCCGGTGTTCTTGCGAAGTTCGAGAAATTCTTCGATGTCCAGGTGCCAGGTTTCAAGGTACGAGCACACCGCGCCCTTGCGCTTGCCGCCCTGGTTGACGGCAACGGCCGTGTCGTTGACGACTTTGAGGAACGGCACCACGCCCTGGCTCTTGCCATTCGTGCCCTTGATGTGGCTGCCAAGAGCGCGCACATTGGTCCAGTCGTTGCCCAGCCCGCCTGCGAACTTGGACAGCAGCGCGTTCTCCTTCAAGGCTTCATAGATCCCATCCAGATCATCTGCCACGGTGGTGAGGTAGCAACTCGACAGTTGCGAACGACGCGTGCCTGAATTGAACAAGGTCGGCGTGCTGCTCATGAAGTCGAAGCTGGACAAGACCTCGTAGAACTCGATGGCACGCGCTTCGCGGTCGATTTCACCCAAGGCCAGGCCCATCGCGACGCGCATGAAGAATGCTTGCGGCAACTCGATGCGTACCTCGTCGATGTGGAGGAAATAGCGGTCATACAGCGTCTGCAATCCGAGGTAGTCGAATTGCAGGTCGCGTTCCGCCTTCAGCGCCGCGCCCAGCCGGACCAGGTCGAATTGAAGCAAAGCCTCGTCGAGACGTTCCGCCTTCACGCCCTTGCGGATGAACGAAGGAAAGTACTCTGCGTAATGCGACTGCATGTCCGCTGGCAGCACCTCCTGGCCCAACACCTCACGCCGAATCGTGTGCAGCAGCAGCCTTGCAGTGGCACGCGAATAACCGGGGTCTTTCTCGATCAAGGTGCGTGCGGCAAGAATCGCGGCCTTGTGGACCTCGTCGATCGGCACGCCGTCGTAGAGATTGCGCTTGGTTTCGGCCATGATGGGCGCCGGCGTGACATCGGCACCGAGGCCGGCACAGGCTGACGCGAACAGGCCTTCAAGCTGTTCCAGGTTGAGGGGCCGGCGCACGCCGTTGTCGGTCACGCTCAGTACCGGCTCCACCACCACGGCAACCTGTCCCTTGCGGGCTCGTTCCTGAGAGCGACGCTCGCGATACAGCACATACGCGCGGGCCACTTCATGATGGCCCCCTCGCATCAGGCCCAACTCAACCTGGTCCTGCACGTCTTCGATGTGAAACGTGCCACCACCAGGCCGCGAACGCAACAAGCCACGCACCACACTTTCAGTCAGGCCGTCCACTGTCTCGCGAACACTTGCGGATGCCGCGCCCTGGGTGCCATGCACCGCCAGGAACGCCTTCATCAAGGCAACTGCAATCTTGTTGGGTTCGAAAGAAACCACCGATCCGTTGCGACGAATGATCTGGTAGCCCTGGTACACCGCAAGATCTGCGGCGGACGAGGCCAGCACGCGGGTAGTGGGCAGAGTGACAAGGTTCCTGACAGTGACAGCTTGCATTGAATCCCCTTTTTATGTTTTGACCGGGTGGTCTGTGAAAGTGAAATACGCTGATTGATTGGTGCTGTTCAGATTTCGTGACAGCCTTCGTGACGACTGCCAGACGCTCAGTGGCCGCGGCGGGTGGCCCATGCTGCCAGCCCACGCCCCGTTCAGGCGCGACAGACACGTTCAAGACAATTGGGCCTCCTCCGAAGGCCACACGCGTCAGGCCTGCATGGGCGGTGAACTGCGCGGCGAAGATGCGAAGAGTATCACGAGCACACACTATATCTGGGGTCTGGCGCTGTTTCAAGCACTAGCCGTAGCGTATGGGGTGGCTGTACCGTGGCCGTGAGACGGGCTGGCCGGCGCCTCGCGCCGACGCGCAAGAGCTTGCCAGTGCGTTCGACGTCTCAGCCCAGCTCGGGCGTTGTCGCCTTCAAAGAAAGCGGCGGGAAGAAACGAGCCGGCCAGCGCGACGCGCGTGCCAGCCGTGCCCAGCTGAACCCGGGCCCTGGGTCGAGTTTTCGCCCGGCGGCGACATGTTCGTGGCCCACAACCCCGGTCAATCGATAGCGTGTCGCAAGGGACTGCAGCAGCCTGCCCAAGGTGCGATATTGGCTGGCCTCGAAGGGCTGCCCTTCGAGCCCTTCGAGCTCGATGCCGATGGAAAAGTCATTGCAGTTCTCGCGACCGCGCCAGGCCGAGATACCTGCGTGCCAGGCGCGAGAATCACATGAAACAAACTGCAACGCATGTCCTTGCCGGCGGATCAGGAAGTGCGCCGACACCTTCAGTCCGCGAATCTGTTCGAAGTACGGATGGGCACTCCAGTCAAGGCAGTTCGTGAAGAGGCGCTCAATCGCGTCGCCGCCATATTCGCCAGGTGGCAGGCTGATCGAGTGAATGACGACCAGGTTCACTTCCGCACCTGCAGGTCGAGGCCCGAAATTGGGTGACTCGCATCGCCGTGCTGTGCTCGACCAACCACCGCTCCAAACTTGTATTGCAGCGGGCCGAGCGGTCGGTGGGCGACTTCGGACGGTCCGTTTCATCGCCTTGGCGGCCGGCCGGCGCGCTGCCTTCGCAGAAGGCCCGCCAGCTGCGGGTGGCTACGCTGCGGTGCGCTCACGGACGCTCGTTGCCGGAATCGCCGCCCACCGTCACGCCCAGACGTGCCATGCGGTAGCGCATCTGGCGCAGCGACAGGCCCAGGCTTGCCCCGGCCGCAGTTCGGTTGAACCTGTGCCGCTCGAGCGCACGTTCCAGGATGTCGCGTTCGATGGCGTCGAGGTGGCTGGCGATGTCCTCCGGCAGCGGCGCGTCCAGGTTGACCTGCCGCCGGGGCGCGGCGACCGGTGCGGCCAACTCCTCGTCACCGCTGGCCGGCGCGGCAGAGTCCAGATCCGGCGCGAACGAACTGCTGAAGACCATCTCGGGCAGACCCAGGTCTTCGACGCCAATCCTCTCGCTCGCCGACAGCGCCACGGCCCGGTGCAACAGGTTCTCGAGTTCACGCACGTTGCCTGGAAACGGATAACGCGCCAAATGGGCCAACGCCGGCGGCGTCAGCGTCGAGACGTTTGCCGCACCCGCTTCGCGGCCGATGCGCTCGAGCACGCGCCCGGCGATTTCTGGCAGGTCGCCCAGACGCTCGCGCAATGGCGGCACGCGAATCTGAATCACGTTGAGTCGATAGTAGAGGTCTTGTCGGAAGTGCCCTTGGTGGACCTCCGCACCCAGATCTTTGTGGGTTGCGCTGAGCAGGCGAACGTTGACCGGCAGTTCGCTGACCGCCCCGACCGGGCGCACCTGCCGCTCCTGAATGGCGCGCAGCAGCTTGGACTGCATTGACAGCGGCAAATCGCCGATCTCGTCGAGAAACAGCGTGCCGCCGTTGGCCGCCTGAAAGAAGCCTTCGCGGTCTTCATTGGCGCCGGTGAAGGCGCCCTTTCGATAGCCAAAGAACTCAGCCTCGAGCAGTTGCTCGGGGATCGCGCTGCAGTTCACCGCGATGAAGGGCTGCGCGCTGCGAACGCTCACCTCATGGATGGCACGGGCCACCAGTTCCTTGCCGGTCCCCGATTCGCCACTGACCATCACCGGGGCCATGCTGCGGGCGACCTTCTCGACCAAGCTGCGCACCTGCTCCATGGCCGCGGATCGACCCGCCATGCGGGCCAATGCCGGGCTTTGCGCGGGCATTGCTATCGGCGCCGGGCTCGCGGTGGGCCGCGCACCGCGCGGTGCGGCGGGCTTGCTCGCTTCGGACGGCAGGCTGGCCGGATCCATCGGCGCGATCGCGCCGCCGCCGCGGCCCAATGCGGAACCGATGACGGCCCGGAACTGGCGCAGATCGACCGGCTTGGTGAGGTAGTCATAGGCGCCGGCCCGCAGCGCCTCGACCGCGTTTTCTGCCGAGCCATAGGCCGTGATGACGATCGCCTTCTCCAACCGGGCGCTCTGGTCGAGCCAGCGCAGGATGTCCAGCCCGCTGCCGTCGGGCAGGCGCATGTCGGTGATCACGGCGCTGTAGGCGCGCTCCTTCAATTGCTCCATCGCCTGCTCGACGCTGCCGGCGGTTTCAACGTCGTAGCCTTCGCGCAGCAGGGTCAATTCGTACAGCGTGCGCAGGTCGGGCTCGTCGTCCACGACGAGCAGGCTCAGGGGCGACGCGGAACTCATGGAGCAGCTTGCAGCGCGAGTTCTGGCGTGCTCAGCGGACAGCGCCGCATGGCGACGAAGAACTCATTGCGGTCGCCATTTGCGCTCTGGCGCAATCGATAGTCGATGCTCGCGCCGTATCGTTCGCACAACTCGCGACAGATGTACAAACCCAGGCCGGTGCCGCGGCTGCGGGTGGAAAAGAAAGGCTCGAACAGGTAGCGCTCAACATCCGGTGAAATGCGTGGCCCATCGCTGGAGATACAGAGGAAGACGCGCGTTTCGTCGCGCGAATCGAGGCGGATTTCAATCGAACCCTCGTCGCCACTCGCGTGCCGCTTGGCATTGTCCAACAGATTGACGATCACACGGCGCAAATGCTCGGCATCGAAGACGACGCCCAAGGGCTGCTCGGGACGGACCATGCGCAGCGTGGCGGGGTTTGTCAGGCTGACCCCGGCGGCCTGCGCCCATTCTGTGCAAGTGGCCTCGATTTGCGCCACGGCGTCCAGCGGCCGCACATCCTCGGCCAGGCTGGGCGAGGCGGCCATCACATCGTCGATGATGCGCTTGAGCCGCTCGACGTTGTCACTCACCATGCGGGTCAGTTGGCGCTGGCCAGGATCGGTGGCGTCTTCCGAAAGCAGCGCGTTGGCCTGTGCGATGGCGGCCAGTGGATTGCGGATTTCGTGCGCAATGCCGGCGGACACGCGGCCCATTGCTGCGAGTTTTTCCTGCCGGCTGCGCGCCTGCATGTTGCGCACGTCTTCAAGAAAGAGCACGCAGAACTCTTCGCCCATCTGGGGCTCCGGGCGACGCGTGAACCGCACCCGCACGCGCAGCGTGCGAGTCAGGCCGGGCTCGAACGCCAGCATCACGTCGCGGCCCGCTTCCGGCCATGCCGCGTCGACGAAGGCGCGCTCAGCGGAGGACACCAGGCCGTTCCAGGCGTTCACGCCCCGCATCTGGAACGGCGCGGCGCGGCACATGCCCGTGGGCGCCAGAAGTCGCCGCGCCGCCGGATTGGCCGCCCGCACGCGCCCGCTGCGGTCGACCACCAGCACGCCATCCTGCATTTCCTCAATGACAAGGCGGTTCAACTGGGCCTGCTGGCGGGCCATTTCCAGGCTGCCGCGCGAGGTCAGTTCCTCACGCGCCAGACGGCTCGCCAATTCACTGGCCAACACCGTCAGGACAAAGAAGCCGCTGCCGGCAAGTCCCGCCTGCGTGATCAACAACGACGGATCAGCGCCGCTCGGGGCGGTCGCGACTGCGGCCGCGAGCAGTGCCAGTGTGACCGCGGCGGCGGTGGCCAAGGCCATGGTGCGCGGCGTCAGCACTCCCGCCATCAGCACCGGCATCACCAGCAGCGCGACATAGTTCAGGCTGGAGCCAGGCGCCAAGACGTGCAGCAGGGTGAAACACAGCAAGTCGGCGCCGATCGTCACCAACCATTGCGGGCTGGCAATTCGCGCCAGCGCCCGCGGGCTGGCGGGAGGCCAGATTTGCGGCAACCACCACATGCTGATCGCCAACGCGGCATACATCAGGCTGATCAGGGTGACGGCGGGGCTCGGCCGGGCGCCGAAGACGCTGATCAGGACCAGTGTGGCGATCAAGGCGACGCCGAGCACGGCCCGCGCACCGATGAACGTCCGGTGCAATCGCTCGAAACTGCTGTCGCGGTAGCCCTCGCCGCGCGCGGCCTGGCGAGCCAGCGTGCGCGAATTGGCCTGCGCGTCGTCGCCGCCAAAGCGCGAGACACTGGGAATCGAATCGGAGGTGCCGGTGTCTGCGAAGGGCGCGGGATCGTCGTCGGACTCGAACGCACCGAACCAGGACTCATCCGCCGAAGGGGCCCGTCGCGAACTGCGCCGTTCGCCCACGCGCCGTTCGGTATCGCGGGGCACACTGCTCATGGATTGGGCGGTGAGCTTTCGAATTCGGCGCGATGAGCCTCGCTGCAGAAAACACCGCCGCGTCCGGGCAACGCCTCATCGCGTGGCATGTGGATGCCGCATACTGAACAGGCCAACATCGGTTTGGTGTCTTGCGCGCGATCTTTGGGCGGCGCAGGGGGAGGGCGCACACGGCGCTGCACGGCGCCGCGAATCAGCCAGAGCAGCACCAGCAAGGCAACGATGAAAAGAGCCAGTTTCATGCCATGAACCGTCAACTGCTTGGCGGTCGATGCAGAAGCACATCAAGCACGAACCGCGAGCCCACATAGGCCAGCAACAACAGTGCCGCGCCCGCGTAGAGCCAGCGAGTCGCGTTCAGGCCGCGCCAACCAAAGACATGGCGCCCGGCCAGCAGCGCTGCGAACACGATCCACCCCAGCATCGAGAACACGGTCTTGTGATCCCAACGCCAAGGGTTCGCAAACCAGGCACCCAGCAGCAGGGCCGCAGACAGCACAGCAAAGCCTGCGGCGACAAAGCGGAAAGTCAGACTCTCCAGGCGAAGCAAGGGAATGCCTGGCGCGGATTCGCGCGGCGCCAAGCCTTTGCCGCGCAACTGGCGCTCGACGCGATTGAGCATTGCCGCGTGCAATACCGCAGCACCAAACAAGCCGTACGATGCAATGCCAAGCACCCAATGCAATGGTGCCCACGGCGACAAGGGCGCGGAGCGGATTTCGGCCGGGAACGCCCAAGCCACCGCGACCGCGACCATGCAGAACATCGTCAGCGGACGGTGCACCGTGAGCATCGGCAAGAAGCGGCTTTCAATGCCGTAAACCGCCATCACCAACCACGCCGTTGCCGACAGGGCAAGCGCAAAACCGAAACGCGCTCCGCTCACATCACTGCCCAGGCCGGTGGTATCGGATACCAGCGCCAGGCCATGACAAATCCACCCTACCAGCAATGCCGCGCGTTGCACGTTGGCGACAGGCTGCCGGCCGATGGTCGCTGACACCAGATAGCCCAACAAGGCCATCAGGCTGGGCAAACCCAAGGCCAGCGCGGCGCCGCCGGCGTTCGCGGGGCCGGACCCGAACGATAGAATCATCCGCACAGTGTACTTTCGCGCACGCAGCCTCACGAGTTGCGCCGCTTCCATGGCATCCACCCTGACCGAACGGCTGAGCCACCTCGTCAAGACCGTGCGAGGGCAGGCCCGGATCACCGAAAGCAATGTGCAAGACATGCTGCGCGACGTTCGCGTGGCGTTGCTGGAGGCCGACGTGGCTCTGCCGGTGGTCCGCGATTTCACCGCACGCGTGAAGGCGCGCGCCCTCGGTGCCGAGGTGGTGGGCTCGTTGACGCCTGGCCAAGCCCTGGTGGGCATCGTCAACCGGGAGTTGGCCCTGACGATGGGAGAAGGCGCGGCCGACTTGAACCTGGCCACCCAGCCACCGGCGGTCATCCTTTTGGCGGGTTTGCAGGGTGTGGGCAAGACGACCACGACGGCCAAGCTGGCGCGCCACCTGATCGAGCGGCGCAAGAAGAAGGTGCTCACCGTTTCGACCGACGTGTATCGGCCTGCCGCCATCGAGCAGCTGCGAACCGTGACCGCGCAGGCGGGTGCCGAATGGTTTGCCTCCACCTCTGCAGACAAACCGGTGGACATCGCGCGCGCGGCACTGGCGCACGCCCGCAGCCATTACATCGACGTATTGTTGGTCGATACGGCCGGGCGCCTGGCAGTGGACACGGCCTTGATGGCGGAGATCGCCGAGCTGCATGCGGCACTGAACCCGATCGAAACCTTGTTCGTCGTCGACGCGATGCAGGGCCAGGACGCGATCAACACGGCAAAGGCGTTCGGTGCTTCATTGCCGCTTACCGGCATCGTATTGACCAAGATGGATGGCGACTCGCGCGGCGGCGCGGCATTGTCAGTGCGTCATGTGACCGGAGTGCCGATCAAGTTTGCCGGCACGAGCGAAAAGATCGACGGCCTCGAGGTGTTCGATGCGCAGCGCCACGCCGGCCGGGTGTTGGGCATGGGCGACATCGTCGCCCTGGTCGAAGAGGTGCAAAAAGGCGTCGATGTCGCGGCGGCCCAAAAGTTTGCCGACAAGATGCGTAGCGGCGAGCGCTTCGACATGAATGACTTTCTCTCCCAGTTGTCGCAGATGAAAAAAATGGGCGGGTTGTCCGGATTGATGGACAAACTGCCGAGCCAGATGATGGGAAAGGCAGGGTCCCCTGGCGCGGCGGACATGGACCGCGCCGAGCGCGACGTGCGTCGCATGGAAGGCATCATCTGCGCGATGACGCGCCTGGAGAGGCGCAAGCCGGAGTTGATCAAGGCATCGCGCAAGCGCCGCATCGCGACGGGTGCCGGCGTGCAGGTTCAAGACGTGAACCGCCTGATCAAGCAGTTTGACCAAATGCAGGACATGATGAAAAAGATGAAAGGCGGTGGCATGATGAAAATGATGCGACGCATGGGCGCGATGAAGGGCTTGGGTGGCTGATTCGCAGTTCCCCAGACTGCCCAGCGGGCAGGGGCGCAGTTCGGCAACGGGCATCGTTGCGACGTGTTTCATTGAGGAGACCTGCCGATGAACACAGCCCTGATGCTGTCGATGTTGTTGCTCGCTGCGGTGGTGCTGGCACTGCTCTGGCTCTGGCGGCGCGGAAATCGCGGTGCCAGTCCGGGCAGCGCCGCCGACTTCGATCGCCTCGACACGCTTGCTGCTTGGCCCCCGCAGGCCACGCGCATCCTGACCACTCACGAACGGCTTGCCTACAGCACCTTGCTGCGCGCGTTTCCCGACTACATGGTGCTCGCACAGGTGCCGCTGTCGCGATTCCTCAAGGTACCGACGCGTCATTCGCATGCCGAGTGGCTGCGCCGGGTTGGCAACCTGTGTGCCGATTTGCTGGTTTGCGACATGGCTTCCCAGGTCGTTGCGGTGATCATTGTCCAGCCTTCGGGCGGCTTGACCAGCGAGCGTGCCGTTGCCCGCCGTGAACGCATGACCCGGGTGCTGAAATCGGTCGGCGTGCGGTTGCTCGTCTGGGTCGAGAACGCGTTGCCCTCGCCCGACGCGGCACGTGAAGCCATCCTGCCCACACCAGCGCCGTCATTGGTTGCCCCCGCGCCCGCGGCAGCGCCCTCGCCAAACGCCGTGCCGGCACCCGCTGGCGCGGTTCAAGGCCCCGTGCTTCTGCCCGAAGAGGTGGGAGTCGACCCGCCCCCGACCTGGTACGACGACCTGGATTCGCGGCCCACTCCGTTGAAGCCGCTGCAGAGCCCGGCGCCGCCGAAACGTTGATTCGAAATTCCGCGGTCAGTTGAGCAGGGCCAGCGCAAACTCCCGCGCGCTGAAGCTTTGCAGATCCTCGAGCTTCTCGCCAACGCCGACGAAATAGACCGGCAGCGCCCGACCGCCGGCCCGAACCCGCGATCGTGACCAGAGTGCTATGGCGGCAAGGACTCCGCCCTTGGCGGTGCCATCGAGCTTGGTGATGATCAGGCCAGTGAGCTGCAAAGCCTCGTCGAAAGCCTGAACCTGCGCCAGCGCGTTCTGGCCCGTGTTGCCGTCGACGACCAAGAGGATTTCGTGGGGCGCTCCGAGTTGCGCCTTGCCGATCACCCGCCGAATCTTCTTCAACTCCTCCATCAGGTGCGCCTGGGTTGTCAGCCTGCCGGCGGTATCGGCGATCACCACGTCACAGCCGCGTGCCTTGCCGGCCACGACCGCGTCGAACGTGACCGCGGCTGGATCCCCGCCGGCCTGGCTGACGATCTCGACCTGGTTGCGTTGCGCCCAGACCGCAAGTTGTTCGCGCGCCGCGGCACGGAACGTATCGGCCGCCGCGAGCAACACCTTGAATCCGGCGTCGGCCAGGTGGTGGGTGAGCTTGCCGATGCTGGTGGTCTTGCCGGCGCCGTTCACGCCCACCACCATCATCACCGTGGGCACATGCCGCCCCACTTCGAGGCCACGCTCCAGGGGTTGCAGCAGATCGGTC
>JANNKS010000259.1:0-3569 GCA_031396425.1 Rhizobacter sp.
GAACGCCGACGAACCGATTGTGGTGCCGAACCTGAACGTCGCCTTGCAGCCTTTGCGTTTCATGGAGTTCGCGTTCATCGACGTCGAGCAAGCGGTGGTCTTCGACAACACCAGGCAATGCACCGCGTACTTCCTCGTGAACCCATCCGCCGCGCCCGTCTTGTGCTCATACACCCGTTTGACAAGATCGCTCGTTGCACCGATGTAAAGCGTGCCATTGCGGGCGCTGGCAAGGATATAGACGCAGTACGCCTTGGTCATGGGGGCGAGTATGCCGAGAGTGGATCCCGGCTTTCGCCGGGATGACGGCGCCGAATGTGACGCCGGTTCAAGCTGTGCCCCAGGTCATCCCAGCGCACCTCCACCACCGTTGACGGAAACCCACTTCAGCTTCCAGGGAGTCGCCGCGCCGGCGTGGTGGCGCTGCATGTGGGGATCAAGTGCCGAGCGCCCCATCGGAAAGGTAATGCGCCAGTCCTGCGTCGGCGGCCGCCAGCGCAGCCAGACCTTCTTTTGCCCGCTTCCTCCAGCCCGGGCCGCGAGCTAAGGCGTCGGCCCACGCTGGAGCGACCGCCTCTGGGTCACGCTCACGGAAGTATTCCAGCAGCGCAGCAGCTTGCGATATGTCTTTGCCCACCTTGGTGCGAAAGCGCAAGCTGCGCTCGCCAACGATCAGCAGTTTGTGCACCGCATAACGCGAAGGCGATGGAACGGTCACGGCGGTGCATTGGCCGGTGTTGTCGAAGACCACCGCTTGCTCGACGTCGATGAACGCGAACTCCATGAAACGCAAAGGCTGCAAGGCGACGTTCAGGTTCGGCACCACAATCGGTTCGTCGGCGTTCGATACCCGCGGGGTCAGAAAATCGACCTGAAACTCCAGGTCTTTGGCATGTCGATACGAAGCACCGACGTTGCCCCGGTACTGAACGAGCGGCAGAAAACCATCTTCCAGCGTTGTGAGGGCCGCGTGGGCCTGAACGTCGACATTGCCGGGCAAGGCCACTGAAATGTTTCGGCCTGCGTGCGCGAAGTCGACATCGCTGGTCTGGTCGGAATCACGCCAGCGCACACCCAACAGATTTGAGAATGTCAGGAATGCGTGTGTGCCCACCAGCACGCCCCCGGCTCGAAAGAAGCCATATTCGTTGAGCCTGCGGATCACCGCCACGTGTTTTCGCACTGCGCTCGCACAACCCAGCGCGACAGCGGCCTTGCACAAAGGCTTCAGCCGTTCAGCAGGTGCGGGTTCTTTGGCGCGTTCCACCAGCGACCGAACAGCTGGCGAATCCGGGCCGACGTAAAGCTGCCGGATCGTCTGGTCGGGGTCGCGGTACGAAAAATACCAATGCAAGCCGGTGCCGACCCGTTTCGTGCTGAAGCTGCCGTTCAAATGCGACACGTCACGTTGCAGTTCCGCGCTCAGTGCGGCAGACTGGACTTGGGCGTAAGCGGTCGCTGCCGATATCGGCAGATCGGTGAAGCGAGGTTGCGGCGACGGCATCTGTGGGACTATACAACACGCCGTAGTTTGTTGTATAGACTGCGTCAGTCAACCCAGCAAGCAACCCCGCAAAGGCGCGCACCATGGCCGGCCTCAAGCCCGAATCTCCCCAGCCCACTACGCCGTGCAACCGCATTTCTCCGACGGCCACCACCACTGAGAGCCGATCCCGTCATCCCGGCGAAAGCCGGGACCGACTGATTCCAGCGCGGCGCCGGGCCATTGCCCGGCGAGATCTTGGGGCGTCCTGAACGTGGATACCGGCTTTCGCCGGTATGACGCATACGGGAGGCCGCGCGGGCACTTCGGTCGTCCAGACTTTTGCCGGCATGACGCAGAAGGGAAGCCGCGCGGGCAGTTCAGTCGTCCCGGCGTTCGCCGATACGACACGCAAGGGTGGCACCTGAGTTGCGACCCGTCATCCCGGCGAACGCCGGGATCCACTCTGCCACGTCGACCGCTACCCGTTTCCAACGGCACCAGCACCAAGAATTTCGCCATACAAATCCCGCCAAGTCGGATTCGCCGCCTCGCTCAATTCCACCTTCCATGCCCGCTTCCACTCCTTCAGCTGGCGCTCTCTCGTGACCATGCCCAATGCGCTCTCGTGCTGCTCGAACCACACCAGGCAATGCACGCCGTACTTCTTGGTGAACCCATCTGCCGCGCCCGTCTTGTGTTCGTACACCCGTTTGACGAGGTCACTCGTCGCACCGATGTAAAGCGTGCCGTTGCGCGCGCTGGCCAGGATGTAGACGCAGTACGCCTTGGTCATGGGGGCGAGTATGCCGAGAGTGGATCCCGGCTTTCGCCGGGATGACGGCGCCGAATGTGACGCCGGTTCAAGCTGTGCCCCAGGTCAGCCCAGCGCACCTCCACGACTGTTGACGGAAACCCACTTCAGCTTCCAGGGAGTCGACGAAGGCCAGATTACGAAACGCGTGTTCAAACCCGGTGGCTGCTGGCTACCTTGTCCAGGGAAATCTCAAGGCGATGATGAAAGCCGCCGGCTTCGGCCACGTCGACGTGCACAACATCAGCGCCGGGGTGGCGGCGTGCGTGCGTCAATCATCCGGAAGTGCTCTGGGCAGCCAGTAGCCGGGCTGCTGCCGATCCGGCGCGATTGCAAACACAACAATCTCCGGCTTGATACGAGCCTCGCTGGTGAGGCGAAGGCGCTTCAAGGGGCAATTCGGGCTGCTTCGGCCATGACGTTTTCAGCGTCGTGTAACTCGGCCTCGCCTCGTTCGTATCGAGCGACGCGGCGTTCAATCTCGACGTTCCACGCCTCTTCAATCTCTTTGGGCGAAGACTGATGCAGGGACTCAAGCAGCAAGTCGAGAAGGCGCACGCGCTCTTCTGGAGGCAAAGCGCGGCCGCGATCAGCAAGCTCGGCAACAAGATCAGGCATGTGTGCGCTCCCGGGGTGGCTGGCAGTTTACCGCTGGCGCCAGGTCAATCGAATTTGGGCGCCCGGCTGCAGCTATACAACGCGAGATTATTTGTTGTGTAGCTGGACTTGTGTTCGCCACCGCACAAACCCCACCCACCCAAGGGGGTAGCCTTCGGGAACCAGTGGCCACCGTCCGGCACCAATTCGGCCGGTGCTGGTTGCACGTGCATCTGCCCTGCGCACAGGGGGGCCAAACCGGTCGGCTTCGCCAGTAAACTCGGCAAACATCAAGGGCATGGGGATAAACCCCAGGCCGTGCAACGGCAATCGTTTCACCCGAATCAGCGCCAATCCGAAAGACCACTCATGATCGCCTCGCTAGACCGCATGTCCCCCACGGCAAACACCCATTCGGTGAAGCGCTCGCTCGTGCTGGCCACCGCCTGCCTGGCCTTGGTGCTGGGCGCGTGCGGCGGCGGGGACAAGAAAGACAAACCCGCCTCGCAGGTGGCCGCCAAGGTGAACAAGGAAGAAATCTCGGTTCACCAAATCAACTTCGTGCTGCAGCAGCAGCGAGGCCTCAAGCCCGAACAGGCCGACGCCGCCAGCCGCCAGGTGCTGGAGCGCCTGATCGACCAGGAACTCGCGCTGCAAAAAGCGCAGGAGCTGAAG
>JANNKS010000296.1:0-5503 GCA_031396425.1 Rhizobacter sp.
GTGCTGGCCTTCTCGAAGATCATGGCCAGCGTGCGGTCCACCAGCGGCTGGTAGCGCTCGTAGTTCTTGAAGCGCGTCTTGATGGTGCGCGTGCGCTCGAACAGGTAGGCGTATTCCTCGGCGCGGAAGTCCTTGAACTGCAGGTAGTGTTTGATGAGGCTCATGCCGGGCTTCATCACGCTTTCTCGGTCTCGGCGAGGAAGGTCTTGATCAGCGGGCACAGGATGGCGACGATCTGCGCCGCTTCGTCCAGGCTCAGGATCAACGGCGGCACGAGGCGGATCACGCGATCGGCGGTGACGCTGAGCATCAGGCCGGCCTTGGCGGCGCGGCCGAGCAGGTCACCGCACGGCCGGTCGAGTTCGATGCCCAGCATCAGGCCCTGACCGCGGATCTCGTTGAACCCGGCCACGCCGCGCAGTTCGCGCTGCAGCCCGTCGCGCAGCGCCGTGCCGACCTTGGCCGCGTTTGCGAGCAGGCCTTCTTCTTCCATGATGCGCAGCGTCTCCACGCCGGCGCGCATCGCCAGCGGGTTGCCACCGAACGTGGTGCCGTGGTTGCCGGGGCCGAACACGTTCGCTGCCTTCGGGCCGCACACCACCGCGCCGACCGGCACACCCGAGCCCAGGCCCTTGGCCAGCGGCATCACGTCGGGCAGGATGCCGGCCCACTGGTGCGCGAACCACTTGCCGGTGCGGCCGATGCCGCACTGCACTTCGTCGAGCATCAGCAGCCAACCGTTCTCGTCGCAGACCCGGCGCACTGCGCGCAGGTAGTCGATCGACGCCGGGTTGATGCCACCTTCGCCCTGAATGACTTCGAGGAACACAGCCACGACATTCGGGTTGTCGCGCGCGACTTGTTCGATCGCCGTCACATCGTTCAAAGGCACGCGCACGAAACCTTCGACGAGTGGGCCGAAGCCGGCCTGCACCTTGGGGTTTCCGGTGGCCGACAGCGTGGCGATCGAGCGGCCGTGGAAGGCCTTCTCGTAGACGACGATCTCGGGGCGGTCGATGCCCTTGTCGTGCCCGAACTTGCGCGCGATCTTCAATGCCGCTTCGTTCGCTTCGAGTCCGGTGCTGCAGAAGAACACGTTCGTCAGACCCGACAGTTCGCACAGCTTGGCGGCGAGTTGTTCCTGCAGCGGCACCAGGTAGTAGTTGGAGCTGTGAATCAGCCTGCCGATCTGTTCCTGCAAGGCCGGCACCAGCTTGGGGTGGGCATGACCGAGCGTATTGACGGCGATGCCACCCAACCCGTCGAGGTACTTCTTGCCTTCGGTGTCCCAGACCCAGCAGCCTCGGCCATGTGACAACGCGAGCGGCAGGCGGCCGTAGGTCTTCATCACATGCGGTTCGGCCGAGGCGGGCAGCTTGTCCGGGGCGTTCATCGGTGGGCTCCAAAAAAATTCGGCGCGAGGTGACGTTTGTTCAAGTCCTGCGCCGAAACAATTCTAAGGTCGGCGCCGAAATGGCCGAAGACTGCCCGATGGAGATGCTGATGACGGGCATGGAACATGCTGAGCTGCACGCGGTGCGCGCTGCTGAAGTGCCGGCGTGCGAGCGGCAGGTGATTTCACCGGTCCCGGCTGCCGCCAGGCCGGCGCTCATCGCGCCCCTTCATGCACCCTTGCCCATGCCCTCGACCGCACTTCGCCAATTGCTGATCGTCGGCGTGACCAAGGACGGGCAGACGTTTCGTCCGAGCGACTGGTCGGAGCGCCTGGCGGGGGCCATGTCGGCGTTCCGCCCCGACGGTGGACACGGCGGCATCGCGTCGTTCATCGGATATTCACCGTACTGCGTGCCGCGCAGCGTGGGCGGGCACAAGTGCGTGCTGGTGAACGAGGCGCTGCGCGGGGTCGAGGTCATGGCCTGGGATTTTGTGATGAGCTTTGCGCGCGACAACGGCCTGGAGGTGCGCGACGTGACGCCGGTAGCGCCTGCGCCGGGTACACCGCCTTCGCCACAGCGCTGAATGCCGCGGTTCAATGACAAAGGGCTCGCAGTGCGAGCCCTCTTGTTGTCGATGCGGCGAGACGGTTGCCCGACCCGTGCCCTGCCGCAGAGGCCTTGGCCGGCCCCGACGGTTCGCCAGCGTCAGGCCGTCAAGGCCTTCACCTGGGCCGACAGCCGGCTCTTGTGGCGAGCCGCCTTGTTCTTGTGGAAGATGCCTTTGTCGGCGACCGAGTCGAGCACCGGCTGGGCGACCTTGAACAGTTCTGCAGCCTTCGCCTTGTCGCCGCTGGCCACGGCCTTCTGCACGTTCTTGACCATGGTGCGGAATTTGGAGCGCAGCGCTGTGTTGCCGGCGTTCAGTTTCTCGTCCTGGCGCACCCGCTTCAAGCCGGAGGCGATGCGGACTGTTTTCTTCTTGGCTTTGGTGGTGGTGGCCATGCTGTTCTATCTTGGGCTGTTGCTGAGCAAAGAGCGCGAGTATAGCAGTGGTGACAAACGCCGCGGTCTCCGGCCGAGCGTGTGAGCAGCCACTCCCTATAATTCCGCGGCTAACGCTCCCATTCGCGGCGCGGCATCCACCACCAAAGCATGAACCTGCTGCGGGCAGCGTCCACCGTTTCCCTGCTCACGCTGGCTTCGCGCGTGACCGGCCTGGTGAGCCACGTTTTGCAGGCCGCGCTGTTCGGCGCGGGCGCCTGGATGGATGCGTTCAACGTCGCGTTCCGCATCCCCAATCTGTTGCGCCGCCTGTTCGCCGAGGGCGCGTTCTCGCAGGCCTTCGTGCCGCTGCTTGCCGCCACCCGCACCAGCGAGGGCGATGGTGTGGCCCGTTCGCTGGTGGATGCGGTAGCCACCGTGCTGTTCTGGGCGCTTCTCGTGGCGTGCGCGCTGGGCATCGTCGGCGCGCCGATCATCGTGTGGCTGATGGCCTCCGGGTTGGCGGAGTTCGACGCTGCCGTCGTGATGACGCGTTTCATGTTTCCCTACATCGGGTTCATGTCGCTGGTGGCGTTGTCGGCCGGCATTCTGAACACCCACAAACGGTTCGCGGTGCCGGCGGCGACGCCGGTGTTGCTCAACCTGTGCGTGATCGCGGCGGCCTGGTGGCTCACCCCCGTTTTCGAACGCCAAGGTCTGCCGCCAATCTATGCGCTGACCGTCGGCGTGATGGTCGGCGGGGCCTTGCAACTCGGTGTTCAATTTCCGGCGCTCAAGCGCATCGGCAGCCTGCCGCACATCGGCCTGGGCCTGGGTTCGCTGCGACGCGCCTGGCACCACCCGGGCGTGGGCAAAGTACTGCGCCAGATGGCGCCGGCCGTCCTGGGCGTGTCGGTCGCGCAGTTGTCACTGCTGATCAACACGCAGATTGCATCGCACGTCGGCGTCGGCGCCGTCTCGTGGCTCAGCTATGCAGACCGCCTGATGGAGTTTCCCACCGCCTTGCTCGGCGTCGCGATGGGCGTGGTGCTGTTGCCGCAGCTGTCTTCAGCACAGGCGGCGAATGACAATGCGCATTACTCCGGTTTGCTCGACTGGGGCCTGCGCCTGACGTTGTTGCTGGCACTCCCCTGCGCCGTGGCGCTGCTCGTCTTTCCCGAGCCGATGGTGGCGGTGCTCTTTCACCGCGGTGCGTTCGAAGCGCACGACGTGCATCAGACCGTCACGGCACTGCGGGGTTACGGCGTCGGTCTGCTCGGGCTGGTGGCGGTGAAAATCCTGGCGCCGGGCTTCTACGCACGTCAGAACATTCGCACACCGGTGCGCATTGCGATCACGGTGCTGGTGCTGACTCAATTGATGAACCTGGTCTGGGTGCCGCTGTTCGGCCACGCCGGCCTGGCGCTGTCGATCGGCCTGGGCGCGCTGGTCAATGCGGCGTGGCTGCTGATCGGTCTGGTGCGCGCCGGGTCGTACCGACCCGAGCCCGGCTGGTTGGGTTTCGCAATGCGCGTGCTGGCGGCAAGCGTGCTGCTGGGCGCGCTGCTGGCCTGGTCGGCGCATGCCATTGCCTGGATCGAACTGCGTGCATCGCCCTGGCAGCGCGCCGGCTGGCTGGTGCTCAGCCTGGGCAGCGCGGCGCTGGTTTATTTCACCGCGTTGCGCTTGGGTGGATTGCGCCTTAGACAATTCGCCAAGCGCGGCTAAACTGGTGGCATGGCAGCGCCGTTGTACTTCGAGACGCCCACTGCACTCGAGTATTTCGGGTCGCTGGTGGCCGACGACGCCACGCTGTCCTTGTGCGAAGCGGCCGTGGCACTCGGGCAGGACGAGTTCCCCGAACTCGATGCGCAAGCGGTCTTGCTCGAGATCGACCTGCTCGGCCACAAGCTCAAGCGCCGCCTGCCGGCCGACGCCGTGCCGGTGCAGCGCTTGCGCTGGTTGAACCGCTACTTCTTCCAGGAATTGGGTTTCGCCGGCAACGTCAACAACTACTACGACCCGGACAACAGCTACCTGCACCGGGTGCTCAGCACGCGCCGCGGCATTCCGATCACGCTGGCGATTCTGTATATCGAACTCGCCGGCCACATCGGCCTGTCGGCGCGTGGCGTGTCGTTCCCTGGCCACTTCCTGGTCAAGTTGCGCATGCCCAGCGGTGAAGTCGTGATCGATCCCTTCACCGGCCAGTCGTTGTCGCGTGACGAACTCGACGACCTGCTTGTGCCCTACAAGCGCCGCCGTGGCCTGGAAGGCGATTTCGATGTGCCGTTGGGCCTGTTCCTGCAGGCCGCGCCGCCGCGCGACGTGCTGGCGCGCATGCTGCGCAACCTGAAAGAAATTCACCACACGGCCGAAGACTGGGCACGCCTGCTCGCCGTGCAGCAGCGCCTCGTGGTGCTGCTGCCGCAGGACTGGAACGAGCGGCGCGACCGGGGCTTGTGTTTCGCCGAACTCGGCATTGACGACGCGGCGGTGCGCGATCTGCGCTTGTATGTGCAGAACTGTTCGAACGCAGAAGATCTGGCGGCGATCTGCGAGCGGCTTGAAGGTCTGGGCCGGCGGCCCGGCCCCATGCGATTGCACTGAGCGCGCCGTGCCGCCGTCAAGGTGGCGACAACCCGACACCGTATCTGGTTTCGTCATGCATCCGGCTTGCCCTTGATTGCGGCGAAGCGCGCCAGGGTGCGCTGGCGCGCTTCGTCGTGCTGCACGACCGGCCGCGGGTAGTTTTTGCCGAGTTCGACCCCCGCCGCCGTCAGCTCGACCGCGCTGGCCTCCCAGGGGGCATGGATGGCCGCGTCGGGCAATTGGGCGAGTTGCGGCAGGTAGCGGCGGATGAAATGGCCCTGGGCATCGAATCGGCGGCTCTGGCTGACTGGGTTGAAGATGCGAAACCAGGGTTGGGCGTCGCAGCCGGTCGACGCCGCCCATTGCCAACCACCATTGTTGGCGGCAAGGTCGAAGTCGTTCAGGTGAAATGCGAAATAGCGTTCGCCCCAGCGCCAGTCCAGACCCAGGTCTTTCGTCAGAAAGCTCGCCACCACCATGCGCAGGCGGTTGTGCATGTAGCCGGTCTGGTTGATCTGCGCCATCGCCGCGTC
>JANNKS010000301.1:0-3859 GCA_031396425.1 Rhizobacter sp.
CCGGGCTTCACGTCATCGGCCACCGATTCGACGTACTGCAACGCGCCATGTTCCATCCAGACCTTGCCGGCCTTGCGCGCCATGCGCCGATAGGCATCGAGTTTGTTCCTGGGGACCGGGACGACGAATCCATCCACGTAATGAGCCATCGAAAATCTCCCTGAAGGCAAGCGGTGCGCAAGGATAGCGTGTCGCGGCCCAGGGCGGCGCTGCCCCGGCCACGGCACGCGGCAGCCCGGTGTCAACGGGCCGCGCCAACCGGGTGGTCACACGAACCGGAACGCCACGCTGCCCAACGCGCCATAGTCGGCATGCAGACTGTCACCGCGCAGCGCGGGGGTCGGCCGGGTGAACGAACCAGCGAGCACCACGTCACCGATGTTGAGCTGCTCGTCGTGGGGCGCGAGTCGGTTCGCCAGCCACGCCACGCCGTTGCCCGGGTGGCCCAGCACGCCGGCGGCCAGGCCGGTTTCTTCGATCACGCCGTTCTTGTGCAGCAGCGCGCCGACCCAGCGCAGGTCGACGTCCAGCGGCCGCACCGGGCGGCCGCCGAGCACGATGCCGGCGTTCGCAGCGAAGTCGCTGATGGTGTCGAACACCTTGCGCGGCGCCTGGGTGTCGCGGTCGAATTGTTCGATGCGCGCGTCGATGATCTCGATCGCCGGTGTCACGTAGTCGGTGGCTGACAGCACATCGAACAGGCTCACGCCCAGGCCACGCAGCGGCTTGCCGAGGATGAAGGCGAGTTCGACCTCGATGCGCGGTGCGATGAAACGGTCGATCGGGATGTCGCTGCCGTTGTCGAAGAACATGTCGTCCATCAGCGGCGCGTAATCGGGCTCGTTGATCTGGCTCGATTGCTGCATCGCGCGCGAGGTCAGGCCGATCTTGCGGCCCCTGATCGTGCGGCCGTCGGCCAATTCGAGCGCCACCCAGGCGCGCTGGATCGCGTAACCATCGGCCACCGTCATCTGCGGGTGCTGCATCGAAAAATGGCGCAGCGGCGTGCGCGACTTGCGTGCGTCGTAGAGCTGGCGCGCCAGCGCTGCGATCGTGGTGTCATTCAGCATGCGTTCACGTCCTCGCGAACAGGGAATGCAGGTTGCCGAGCTTTGCGTCGAAGGCCTCCGCACCTTCGTCGATCTGCAGGGTCAGGCCCAGGTTGCGGCGCGCCAGCAGCGGCGCGAAGTGGTTGCGGATCACGGCAGCCAGCGCTTCGCCCGCCGCCTGTTTCACCGCCGCACTGCGGCCGCGCGCGATGCGCAGGTTGAAGTACGCGAAGGCGCCATCGCTGTGCCCGTCGGCCACCACGCTGTGCGCCGCCGGGTAGGCCAGCACGCGCGTGCCCGCAGTGGGAAACGGCTGGGCGCCGGCTTCGTCACGAAACGACACGATCGCGTGCGCCAGCGCATCGCACAGGGCAGGCATGTCGGTCTGCGCGTCGAGTTCGGGGGAATACTGGATCACCATGTGGGGCATCAGCGAATCTCCATCACGCCAAGCGTGCAGGTCACGGAAAAAATCGGAATCGGCTGGAAGTGGCGCACGCTGCCCTGGCCGCGCGCCGCTGCGGCCAGGCTGATGAAGGTGCGCACCTCGAAGCCGCCCTGCCCGGCGTCGCGGTAGATCTGCGCGTCGCTGTAGGACAGCAGTGCGACGTGGTCGTTGCGCGCCCAGCGGTCCATGAAGTCGCGGTCCCAGGGTTCGTTGATCTTGCCGGAATCAGGCGTCGCCGGCCAATGGCTGATGCCGCCGGTGGCGACGATCGCAAGCCGCTCGGGCACGGCATCGACAGCGCGGCGCAGCGCTTCGCCGAAGGCCCAGGCGCGGTGCAGCGGCGTGAGCGGTGGACCCTGGCAGTTGATGTTGACCGGCACGATGGGCAGGTCATAGGCCGGCGTGAGGAAGTGCGCCGGCACCATCAGGCCATGGTCGAACTTCCATTCCTCGGCGAATGCGACGTCGACGCTGTTCATCACCTCGGTGATGAGGCGCCTGGACAACCCGGCGTTGCCGGGAATGCGGGTGCGCCCAATGCCCAGCCAGGCCGGGTCTTCGATCGGCCCCTCGTACGCGTCGGCCATGCCGATCGCATAGGCCGGCATGTTGTTCATGAAGAAGTTGCCGAAGTGCTCGGCACCCACCAGCACCAGCGCGTCCGGCCGGGTGGCACGCATCTCTTCGCCGAAGCGCCGGAAAGCGGCATGAAACGGGTCGCGCAGCGCCGGGTCGGCCAGGTGCGCACGGCCGGTGATGCCGGGTGCGTGGCTGCACACGCCGGCGAAGACGAGGCTCATACCCCGGCGACCTTTTCATCCATCTGCGTGGTCATGGCATAGACCCCCGCGCGCACCGGGCCGTGGCGCGCCACACCGTCGCGCATCGCCTGGATGTAGGTCGCCCACGGCATGCCGAGGTAGGCCGCGTAGTGCATCAGCAGCTGGCCGTTCGCGCCCAGCACGTACATCAGGCCGATGTCGCCCGCCACGATGGCCGCGTGCTCCTCGGCGTTCAGCGTGTAGTCCTCGAGCAGCGCCGCCGGCTCGCTCTTGAAACGCTGCTGCACCCGCGCATCGCGGTTCAGGTGGAACAGGAACTTCTGCATGCCGTAGAGCGACATCGTCACGCGCCCCAGTGCGCAATGTGGTGCGAACCCAGCGACACCGCGACGTTCTTCGGCTCCAGGAACACCTCGTAGCTCCAGGTGCCGCCCTCGCGCCCGGTGCCGCTGGCCTTGGTGCCGCCGAACGGCTGGCGCAGGTCACGCACGTTCTGGCTGTTGACGAAACACATGCCGGCTTCGATCGCCGCGGCGACGCGATGCGCGCGGCCGAGGTTTTCGGTCCAAACGTAGCTCGACAGGCCGTAGGCAATGTCATTGCTGAGGCGGATGGCATCGGCCTCGTCGTCGAACGGAATCAGGCACGCCACCGGCCCGAAGATTTCTTCCTGCGCGATGCGCATGCGGTTGTCGACATCGGCAAACACGGTGGGCCTGACGAAGTTGCCTCGTTTCACATGCGCGGGCAACTCGGGCGCGTCGAGCCCGCCGCACAGCAACGTGGCGCCCTCCTTCGGCCCCAGCTCGATGTAGCTGCGTACTTTGGCGAGGTGGCCCGGGCTGATCATCGGCCCGACGACCGTCTTTTCATCCATCGGGTCGCCAACCACCAGGCGCCCGGCGCGCTGCGCGAACTTCGCGGCGAAGTCGGCGTAGATGCTTTTCTGAACCAGGATGCGGCTGCCCGCGGTGCAGCGTTCGCCGTTGTTGCTGAAGATCATGAACACGGCAGCGTCGAGCGCGCGCGCCAGGTCGGCGTCGTCGAAGATCACGAACGGGCTTTTCCCGCCGAGTTCCATGCTGAACTTCTTCAGCCCGGCCGCCTGCACGATGCGGTTGCCCGTGACGGTGGAGCCGGTGAACGAAATGGCGCGCACGTCCGGGTGCTTGCACAGCGGCTCACCGGCGTCTTTGCCGTACCCGTGCACGACATTGAGCACACCGGCCGGAATACCCGCCTCGAGCGCCAGTTCGCCCAGGCGCGCAGCGCTCATCGGCGAGAGTTCGCTCATCTTCAGCACCGCGGTATTGCCGAAGGCGAGCGCCGGCGCCGTCTTCCACGTGGCCGTCATGAACGGCACGTTCCACGGGCTGATCAGCGCGCACACGCCCACCGGGTGGAACAGCGTGTAGTTCAGGTGCGTCGGCGTCGGGTAAGTGTGGCCGTCGACGCGCGTGCACATCTCGGCGAAGTAGTGGAAGTTGTCGGCGGCGCGCGGGATCAGCTGTTTGCCGGTCTGCGCGATCACCTGGCCGGTGTCCATCGTTTCGGTGCGCGCGATCTCGGGCACATGCGCG
>JANNKS010000310.1:0-2173 GCA_031396425.1 Rhizobacter sp.
GCAAGGCGATCGGCTACATGCCGGTTTACGTGCCGCGCGAGCTGATCCACGCCGCCGGCATGCTGCCGGTGGGCATCCTGGGGGGTGGCGACCAGCTCGAGGTGATCCAGGGCGACGCCTACTACCAGAGCTACATCTGCCGCATTCCGCGCTCGACGATCGAGCTGGGCCTGACCGGGCGGCTGGACAGTCTGGACGGCATGCTGTTCCCGTCGATCTGCGACGTGATCCGCAACCTGTCGGGCATGTGGCAGATCTTGTTCAAGGACAAATATGTGCGCTACTTCGACGTGCCGCAGAATTATGTCGACGCTATCGGCGGCACGTTCTACATCCAGGAGCTCGAGGTGCTGCGCGAAGACCTGGGCCGCCTGCGCGGCGCGCCCGTCACCGACGCCGAGCTGAACGCGTCGATTCGCGTCTACAACGAAAACCGCGCGGCGATGCGTGAGCTGTACACCTACCGGGCGGCGAAGCCCTGGCAGGCGCCGACCTCGGAGGTCTATCTGCTGCTGCGCGCTGGCATGGTGCTGCCACCCGAGGAGCACACCCAGCTCGTGCGCGACTACCTCGCCGCCGCCGACGTCGTGTTGCGGCCCAAACGCGACAACGCGCGCGTCGTCATCAACGGGTGTTTCTGTGAACAGCCGCCGCTCGCGCTGATCAAGTCGATCGAGATGTCGGGCTGCTACATCGTCGACGATGACTTCATGCTCGTCACGCGCTGGCTGCTCGACGAGGTGCCGGCGAACGCCAACCCGCTCGAGGAGTTGTCCAAGGCCTTCCTGCACCGTTCGGCGACGACCGCCGCCAAGTACGAGACGACGCGCGAAGAGAAGGGCGTGTTCCTGCTCAAGCAGGTCAAGACACGCGGCGCCGAAGGCGTGATCTTCGCCGCGCCGTCGTTCTGCGACCCGGCGCTGCTCGAGCGGCCGATGCTGCAGGACGTGCTCAGCAAACACAACGTGCCGCATACCGCGTTCAAGTTCGCCGAGAACACCGGCCAGATGGCGCCGATCCGCGAACAGTCCGGCACCTTTGCCGACTCTATAAAACTCTGGAGCGCCGCATGAGCACCACCGCCACGATCGCGATGCCGAGCCCGATCGGCAAGCCGACACAGAAGCCGCAGAAAGTTCAGAAAGAGGACGCGATGTGGCTGCAAAAGGAGCTCATCAACCAGAACTACATGGAGCTTGCCACCGCGCGAGCCAACAACCGCAAGGTGTCGGCGACCTTCGTCCCCGGCAACCTGAACGAGTTGCTGATGTGCTTCGACTTCGCGCGCAGCCTGCCCGAAACGAACGCGCTGCAGAACGGCATGCGCAAGAAGAGCGGCAAGATGATCATGGACGCCGAACGCGACGGCCAGAGCGAAGACGTCTGCACCTACGTGAAAGCGGATCTGGGCATGATGATGGGCGGCGAGATCGGCCCGACCGGCGAGCCGCTGCCCAAACCCGACATCCTGCTGCTGTCGTACACCGGCTGCTTCACGTTCATGAAGTGGTTCGAGCTGATCCGCCACAAGTACGGCTGCGAGACGGTGATGCTGCACGTGCCCTACCAGGCCGAAGGGCGCATTGCGCCGAACATGCGCGAGTACGTGGTCAAGCAGTTGAAGGAGACGGTGATCCCCACGCTCGAGCGGATCTCGGGCGTGAAGTTCGACATCGACCGGCTGCGCCAGTACATGCGCGAGTCGGCGAAGGCTGAAGAAGACCTGGTGGCGGTGCTGCAGTCGGCGAAGCACCGGCCGTCCCCGATCGACGGCTACTTCGGTGCGGTCTACTACATCGGCCCGATCTTCACTGCGTTCCGCGGCACGCCGCAGGCGACCGAGTACTACCGCGTGCTGCGCGGCGAGATCGAGCAGCGCATGCGCGATGGCAAGGGCCCGGTCACGCCCGAGGGCGAGATGGGCGAAGAGAAGTACCGCCTGATCGTCGAAGGCCCGCCGAACTGGACCAGCTTTCGCGAGTTCTGGAAGATGTTCTACGACGAAGGCGCAGTGGTGGTGTCGTCCACCTATGCCAAGGTCGGCGGCCTGTACGACTTCGGCTTCCGGCACGACCCGGAGCACCCGCTCGAATCGCTGGCCGAGTACTGCATGGGCTGCTACACCAACCTGAATCTGCCGTCGCGCGTCGACATGATCTGCAAGTACATCGAC
>JANNKS010000365.1:0-8960 GCA_031396425.1 Rhizobacter sp.
CGCGACGAAGTGGTCGGACCGGCCGGCCCCACCACCGCGACGCGCATGGATAAGTTCACCGAGATGATGCTGGCGCAAACCGGATTGATCGGCATGATCGGCAAGGCCGAGCGTGGGCCGGCAGGAATCGACGCGATCAAGAAGCACAAAAGCGCCTATCTGATGGCGGTGGGCGGCGCGGCCTACCTGGTCGCGAAGGCGATCAAGCAGTCGCGCGTGCTCGGCTTCGCCGACCTCGGCATGGAGGCGATCTACGAGTTCGACGTGCGCGACATGCCGGTCACGGTGGCGGTGAGTTCCGACGGCACCTCGGTGCACCAGACCGGGCCGCGCGAGTGGCAGGGGCGCATCGGCAAGATTCCGGTCAGCGCGGTTTGAGCTGGGCGCGAATGCTTCAGGGGGTTTGGGCACCACCCGGCAAATCGTCGACCGCCGCCTGCCAGGCCGACGGGTTGGCCACGTCGGCGGCGAACAGCGCGTCGACCAGGCGGCGTTCGCGCTCGGCGACCCAGGCCAGGAATTGATCGGCGCCGCGCATTGCGCGGAAGGTGTCGAAACCGCTCTCCAGAAACGTCTGCAGGTCGGCCAGGCCGGCGGCGCGCGCCGGGCCGCGCATCAGCCGCAAGGTGTGGCGCAGCAAGGGCTGACGCACGAAGCGGTCGAGCGCCAGGCCGACGTCGAGCGTGAGCTGGATCTGGCGCCGGCGCTGCGCGGGCGCACCGGTGGCCTGCCAGGCGGCAATGTAGGCCGGCGCGTCGACGGGCACCGCGTCGAGGTGCTCTGCCATCGCCGTATCGAGCTGCTCGGACAGCGCGTGCAACTCGGCGAGCAGCCCGACCACGTCGACAATGTCCTGCGGAAACAGCCGCACCAGCGCCGGCACCACGCGGGCGAACTGGGTGTCGCGGTCGGTGAAGTCTTTCGGGCCGTACAACTCGTCGAGGAAGAAGCGCGCGGCGGCGCTGTAACGCGGGTGCTTGAGCAGGTCGTCGTAGGTGTGGATGAAACGGCGCTGCTGGTAAGCCTTGACGGCGCGCACCCGCAGGTCGAGCGCGACGTCGCCGCGCCGACGCCGGCGCTGCGCTTCGACCGAAGCAAGATGTTCGAGAATGGTCTGGGCGTTGAAATGCATCGCTGCGTGCCGGGTTTCCCGCTCCTTCGGGGCTGTGCCACGCGTGCATCATGCCCTGAGCCGGCGAGACAGCAAGGCTCACAGGCCGTGTATGCTGCCGGCGCGCCCCACAATGGCGCTGTTGCACGGCATCACCCGTGCCGCCCCTGATTCATGGACTCCCAAGTACAACTGGTTTTTTTCGGCGAAGTGATCCGCGGTCACCGGCGTGGCGACGTGATGCACGACATGGGCGAGCTGCTCGAGCTCGACGCGGCCGAGTGCGCCGCGCTCTTCAGCGGCGCGCGCATCGTGCTCAAGGCGCAGATGGATTTTTTCGAGGCGCAGGGCTACGAGGAGCGCCTGCGCGAACTGGGCGCGCGGGTGCACATCGAACCGGCCGAGGTCGACCCGGATGCCGAGCCGACAGAAGTGAGCCCTGCGCCGCCGCCTCTGGCCGCTGTCGCCCCGGCCGCACCCCATGCAAAGTTCGGCGCCACCAGCGGCTCGATGCCGCTGACCACCGTGGCCCCCGCCGCAGGCACGTCGGCTTCGAGCGGGTTGCACGGTGCGGCTGCCCCCGGCGCCGCGGCGGGCGGCAGTGTGGGCGGCAGTTCGTCCGGGAGTGGGTCGGGCAGTGCGACGGGCAGCGCGCCGGGCAGTGCGACGGGCGGCACCCATGTGCCTTCGGCCAGCATGCCGCTGGTCGAACCCGAGGTCACATGCCCGAACTGCGGCGAAAGACAGCCGAACCGCATCATGTGCCGCGCCTGCGGCACCGACATCGCAATGGCGATCGCCCACAAGCGCGAGGTCGAAGCCGAGACTCGCGCGCTGCGCATGGCCCAGGCGCGCGCCCGACGCGGCCTGCCGCCGCTGGCGGGAGACGGCGCCGATGCCGACGCGCCATCGGCCTGGGGCCTGGGGTTCACCGGCAGGCTCGCGCGCCTGCCCTACATCACCGGGATGGCCCTGGTGGTGGCCGGCATCAACCTGCTGTTCGTGTTCGCCGTTCCCCACCCCAGCCCGCCGCGCCTGTACACAATGATTTTCGGCTGCGTGCTGCTGGTCATCTTTGCGCTGCGCCTGTCGATGCTGCGCGCGCACGATTTCAACGGCAGCGGCTGGTGGGCCCTGCTGTTGCTGGTGCCCTATGTCGGGCCGGCGGTCGCGCTGGCGCTGATGGCTTTGCCCGGCATGGACGGCGAGAACGAGCATGGCGGTCGGCCGCGATCAGGCAACCCGCTGGTCGCGCTGATGACGGTGATGCTGATGACGGTGATGCTGGTGGCCACCTACCGATGGGTCGCGACGCTGGTGGAGGAAGTCATCCCCACGGGCCGGGCGGCAAGCGCAGCGCAGACCGAAAACCAGATCGCCGCACGCCTGCCCTCGCCCGACGCCGTGAACGCGTTCCGCGACGGCTACATGGCCGCTGCCAGGCACAAGGCGTTCGCGGTCTCACCCACCGGCAGCTGGGGCTGGACGGCGGGCGCGGCGTCGTCGGAGTCGGCCGCTGCGGGTGCGCTCGCGAGTTGCGACGCGAAACGCAAGCTGTACACGCCGGCTTGCGAGCTGGTCAACGTGAACGACAGCTGGGTGCAGCGTTAGCCGCACGGCGAAACGTTGGTCGGAAGCTGCCGGCTCAGGCAGTGCCAGGCGCTTCAACCGCGCGGGTGATGCGCCGCGTGCAAGGCCTTCAGCCGTTCGCGCGCCACGTGGGTGTAGATCGTCGTCGTCGAGATGTCGGCATGGCCGAGCAACAGTTGCACCGCGCGCAGGTCGGCGCCGTGGTTCAGCAGATGGGTCGCAAAGGCGTGCCGCAGCGTGTGCGGTGACAACGCCACCGTGATGCCGGCGCGCAGCGCGTGCGCCTTGATGAGCTTCCAGAACATCTGCCGCGACATCGCCGCGCCGCGCGTGGTGACAAACAGCGCGTCGCTGGCGCGGCCCTTGAGGATGGCCGCGCGGGCTTCGGCCAGGTATCGGCGCAGCCACGCATGCGCTTCCTCGCCGAACGGCACCAGGCGCTCGCGCGCGCCCTTGCCGGTGACGCGCAGCGCGCCCTCGTCCAGCCCGAGGTGAACGCTTTTCAGACCAACCAGTTCGCTGACGCGCAGGCCGCTGGCGTACATCAGTTCCAGCATCGTGCGGTCGCGCACGCCCAGTGGCACTTGTGTGTCGGGTGCGGCGAGCAGCGCTTCGACCTGGGCTTCGCTCAGGATCTTGGGCACGCGCAGGCCCTGGCGCGCGCCGAGCAGCTTGAGCGTCGGGTCGCTCGCGACCTGGCGTTCACGCAGCGCCCAGCGGTAGTAGCGCTTGAACACCGTCAGGCGCCGGTTCGCGGTGCTGGCCTTGCTTTGCGCGTGCCGGGCCACACCATATTCGAGCAGGTCCGCCTCGCTGGCATCGTTCAGGCCGCCGCCGTGCGCCTGGGCGCGCCAGGTGGCGAACAGCGTCAGGTCACGCCGGTAGGCCGCCAGTGTGTTCGGCGACAGGCCGTCTTCGATCCACAAGGCGTCGATGAACGCGTCGATTTCAGCCGCGCTCGCGGGTGGCTGGGTCAGCGCCCCTGGCAGCTTCAGTGCGGGCGCGGCCACGCGCCTCAGTCGAGCTTGAGCCGCTGTTGTTCAACGACTTTCTTGTAGACCGCGAATTCGGCCGCAATCTGCGCCGTGAACTGTTCCGGTGAATTGCCCACCACCAGCGACCCGGTGTCTTCGATGCGCTTCTTCACGGTCGGGTCTTCGAGCACTTTCCTGACTGCCGCACTCACCTTGTCGACCACGTCCCTGGGCAGGCCCTTGGGCCCGAGCACGCCGTAATAGGCCATGCGGTTCACCGGCTCGAGACCGACTTCCTTGAAGGTCGGAATGTCGGGCAACACCGCCAGACGCTGCGGCGCGGCAATCACGATCGCGATCAGGCGGCCGTCCTTGATGAAGGGCAGCGCCGACGGCATGTTGTCGAAGATGATCGGCACCTGCCCGGCGACGGTGTCGTTCAACGCCGGGCCGGCGCCGCGATACGGAATGTGCGTGATGAAGGTGCCCGACAGGCTCTTGAACAATTCGGTCTGCAAGTGGCCGATGCCGCCGGTGCCCGAACTCGCGTACGAGTGCTTGCCGGGGTTCTTCTTCAGCTCGGCGATGAAGCCCTTGTAGTCGCGCGCTGGAAACGACGGGTGCACCGCAATCACGTTCGGCGTGGCTGCGATGTTGACGATCGGCGTGAAGTCGGTCAGCGGGTTGTAGCCGATCTTGGCGTTGATGGCAGGGTTCGCCGCCGTGGTGGAGACGGTCGCCATGCCCAGCACGTGGCCGTCCGGATTCGCCTTGATGACCTCCAGCGCGCCGATCGAGCCGCCGCCACCGGCCTTGTTCTCGACCAGCACCTGCTGGCCCAAGGTGGCGCCGAGCTTTTCCCCGACGATGCGCGCCACGATGTCGGTCGTGCCGCCCGGCGCAAACGGAACCACCAGCCGCACCGGCTTGGACGGGTAGCCTTGCGCGGCGGCCCCCTGGGTTGCAAACGCGAACAGCAGGCCGACGACAACGACGGCGGGTCGAGAAAACATGATGAAGGTCTCCAGGAGATTGAGCAAGAGTCGATGACGGCAGCGATCCGAACCAGTCTGGCGCCGCGTCTGCCGTCTTGGACCAAGGGTATCAGACCCGGCCACACCCACCCTCGAGAACGAAGGCGCCGCACTGGCACACTCGCGGCATGCTCAATGCCTGGTTGCTGCTGCCCGACCTGCTTCTGATCGTCATCGGCGCGGCGCTGTGCCGATTCACCGCGCTGGGCCGGCCGATCTGGGACGCGGTGGAGCGGCTCGTGTATTACCTGCTGTTCCCGGTGCTGCTGTTCAATTCGATCCTCAAGAGCGCGCTCGACCCGCAGCAAACGTTCGGGCTGGCGAGTTGCGGTGTGGCCACCGTGCTGTTCGGCATCACCCTGGCCTACGCCACCCGGCTGTGGCCCGGCGTGGACGCGCGGCTGCACGCGGCCGGCGCGCAGACCGCGTTCCGCTTCAATTCGTTCATTGCGCTCGCGCTCGCCGAGCGCTTGCAGGGTGTGCAGGGCGTGGCCTGGATGGCGCTGATCATTGCGTTGTGCGTGCCGCTGTGCAACATCGCCGCGGTGTGGCCGCTGGCACGCCACGGCGGCCACGCCTATGGGCGCGAGCTGGTGCGCAACCCGTTGATCGTGGCGACCGTGGCGGGCCTGCTCGCGAACCTGGCCGGTCTGCGCCTGCCCGCGCCGGTGGACACGACGCTGCAACGCATCGGCCTGGCTGCGCTGCCGCTGGGCCTGATGGCGGTGGGTGCGGGCCTGCGCTTCGGTGGCCTGCGCGAGTCGCCTGGGCTGGCCGGCACGCTGCTGGCGATTCGCCACGTGGCACTGCCGATTTTTGCGCTGGTGTTGTCATCCGCACTGAGCCTGAGCGCCGCGCAACGCACCATCGTGATCGCCTTCGCGGCCCTGCCCACCGCGCCGTCGGCGTACGTGCTGGCGCTGCGCATGGGCGGCAACGGCGCATATGTGGCGGCGATCGTCACCTTGTCGACCTTGCTCGGCATGATCAGCCTGCCGAGCTGGCTGGCGGTGTTATCCGTCCTGCCCTGAGCGTGCGGCTGCAACCGTGGCCGAAGACCCCGTGCCGCTCGCCCCCGCCGGTTCGCGCTGCGCGAGCGCCCAGGCGATGTGCTCCCTGACTAGCGGCGAGGCGGCCTGCCAACGCGCATGCAGGGCGGCTTCGATGGCCGGATCGGGGGCGGCACGCAGCGCGTTGCCCAGGCCGACCGCGAGGTTGCGCTGCCAGCGCTCGAAGCCGATGCGGCGCACCGCGCTGCCTTCGGTATGGCGCAGGAAGTCGGCCTCGCTCCAGGCCCAGAGTTCCAGCAGCGTGGCGCCACCCAGGGGCTCGCGCGCGTCGAAGTCGCTCAGCGTGGAGCGCTGCGCGTACTTGTTCCACGGGCACACGAGTTGACAGTCGTCGCAGCCGTAGACACGGTTGCCGATGGCTGCGCGCAGCTCGAGCGGAATCGGCCCGGCATGTTCGATCGTCAGGTAGGAGATGCAACGCCTGGCGTCAAGTCGGTACGGGCCGACGATCGCCTGGGTCGGGCAGATGGCGATGCACGCCGAGCAGCTGCCGCAATGCGCTTCGACCGGCGCCGTCACCGGCAGGGCCAGGTCGACGAACAGCTCGCCCAGAAAGAACATCGAGCCGGCGTCGCGGTGCAGCGCCAGCGTGTGCTTGCCGCGCCAGCCCAAGCCGCTGCGCGCGGCGAGTTCAACTTCGAGCACCGGCGCCGAAACGGTGAAGACGCGATGGCCGAACGGCCCGACGGCCGCGCGCAACTGCTGTGCCAAGGCCTCGAGGCGCGCGCGCAGCACCTTGTGATAGTCCCGCCCGCGCGCATAGACAGACACCACCGCCTGCCCAGGCTGGGCAACGCGCTGCCATTCGCGCTCGCGCCAGTCGTCACTGCTGTTGCGCGGCAGGTAGTCCATGCGCGCCGTGATCACGCGCAGCGTGCCGGGCACCAGCTCGGCCGGGCGGGCGCGCTTCAGGCCGTGGCGCGGCAGGTAGGCCATCTCGCCCTGGAAGCCGGCGTCGAGCCAGGCCAGCAGACCCGCTTCGGCGTCATGGAGGTCGACATCGGCCACCGCAATCTGGGAGAATCCCAGCGCCGTGGCCCAGCCCCTGAGCCGCACCAGCAGTTCAGGTCCATCGGGCAACGGGTCATCACCACCACGAGCAAGCGTCATTTGTCGATTCTAGGAACACGCACCACGGCCTGGGCCGACGAAGCGGCCTGCGCTGCCAGCGCGAAAGCCCTGGCGGGCCACCCGTCGTTGCGAGACGCCTATGTCGAATTGCGCGGGCCGCTCGGCGCGGGCAAGACCACCTTCGTTCGCCACCTGTTGCGCGCATTGGGCGTCACCGGCCGGGTCAAGAGCCCGAGTTATGCGGTGGTCGAGCCCTATGAACTGCCGGCTCTCAACTGCTGGCATTTCGACTTCTACCGTTTCACCGACCCGCGCGAATGGGAAGACGCGGGCTTTCGCGAGCTCTTTGCAGCGCCCGGGCTGAAGCTCGCCGAATGGCCTGAAAAGGCCGAGGCGATGTTGCCGCAAGCCGACTTGCGCATCGCCATCGAGCCGGTGGACGACGAATCACGCACGGTGCGCTTCGACGCCTACACGCCGCGCGGCGCGGAGTTGCTGGCATGACCAGCCGACGCACCGCGCTGCGCGCGATGGGTGGGCTGGTGCTGACGTTCGGCGCGAACCGAATCGTGTTTGGCGCTGCCATCGTCGCGGTGCGCGTCTGGCCGGCCAACGACTATTCGCGCATCACGATCGAATCCGACGCGCCGCTCACTGAAAAGCACTTTCTGCTCGAGCAGCCGCCGCGCCTGGTGATTGATGTCGATGGCCTCGAGCTCAGCCCGGCGCTGCGCGAACTGGTGGGCAAGATCCCGGCCGACGACCCCTTCATCGGCGGCCTGCGCGTCGGCCAGTTCCAGCCCAGGGTCGTGCGCCTGGTGATCGACCTGAAGCAGGCGATTGCGCCGCAGCTCTTCACGCTGGCGCCCGTCGCGGCCTACCAGCACCGGCTGGTGTTCGACCTTTACCCGAAGCACGAACGCGACCCGCTGCTTGCACTGATTCGCGAAAAGGAGTTCGCCGAGCAACGCGCCGCGAAGGCGGTCGAAGACGCGATGGGCGAGATGGTGGCGCGCCTTGAGCTGCCTGCCGAGACGCCCGGTGCAACCTCCACCCCAGCGGCCCGCCCGGCATCGGCACCGGCCGCGCAGCAGACGCCGGCGCCTGCGCAGCCGCCGCCCGCGCTGGCGAAGGGCCGCATCGACCGCCTGGTGGTCGTCGCGATCGACCCCGGCCATGGCGGCGAAGACCCGGGCGCGATCGGCCGGCGCGGCCTGCGCGAGAAGGACGTGGTGCTGGCAATTGCGCTGCAACTGCGCGACCGGATCAACACGATCCAGGGCATGCGCGCGATGCTGACGCGCGACGCCGACTACTTTGTGCCGTTGCAGGACCGGGTGCGCAAGGCGCGCCGGGTGCAGGCTGACCTGTTCGTATCGCTGCACGCCGACGCTTTCGTGACTCCGAAGGCGCGCGGCGCGTCGGTATTCGCGCTCAGCCCGCGCGGCGCCAGCAGCACGGCGGCGCGCTGGATGGCGGAGCGGGAGAACGGCTCCGATCTGGTCGGCGGCGTGAACATCCAGGCCAAGGACGCGACCCTGGTGCGGGCGATGCTCGACATGAGCACCGCGGCCCAGATCAAGGACAGCCTGAAGATCGGCCACGAGGTGCTGGGCCACATCGGCCGGGTCGGCCATTTGCACAAGGCGCAGGTGGAACAGGCCGGCTTCGCGGTGTTGAAGGCGCCCGACATTCCGTCGATCCTGGTCGAATCGGCCTTCATCTCGAACCCCGAAGAAGAAGCCAAGCTGCGCGACCCGCAGTACCAGGCGCAACTGGTGCACGCGCTGGCCGTCGGCATTCAGCGCTACTTCGCGAAGAACCCGCCGCTGGCAAGGTCGCGGCAGCTTTGAACCCTATCAAAAGAACCGAAGGAAACACGATGCTGCACCCCCAGACCCGCGCCCTGCTCGACCTCATCGAACAGAAGAAGATCCCGCCGACCCACACCCTGAGCGTGGCCGATGCGCGGGCGTACTACCGCGACCGGCGCAGCGTCACGCAGCCCGCGCCGCCCGACGTGGCGTTGGTGCGCGACCTGCAGGCCAGCAGCCCGGCCGGCCCGATCCCGCTGCGCTTGTACCGGCCAATCGGTTCGAGCGACAGCGCC
>JANNKS010000366.1:0-8788 GCA_031396425.1 Rhizobacter sp.
AGCTTTGCGCTGCGCCCTTGGCGATCACGTCGAGCACGAGCTTCATGTCCAGCCCGGCCTGCTCGCCAAAGGCAATCGCCTCAGCCAGGCCTTGGAGCAAGCCTGCGATCGCCGTCTGGTTGACCATCTTCGCCAACTGCCCCGTGCCACTGTCGCCAATGCGCGTGACGGCACGCGCAAACGCCAGCGCCACCGGCTGCAGGGTTTCGAAAGCGTTCGCGTCGCCACCACACATGACGGTCAGGGTTCCGTTGACCGCCCCGATGTTGCCGCCCGATACCGGCGCATCGATGAAATGCACGCCGCGTGCCGCGGTCACGGCGCTGAGCTCACGCGCCACTGCCGCCGAGGTGGTGGTGTGGTCGACGAAGACCGCTCCGGGCTTCATCGCGCCCAACGCGCCCAGATCGCCCAAAACGATGCTGCGCAGGTCGTCGTCATTGCCTACACAAGAGAACGCGATGTCTGCAGCGGCCGCAGCGGCATGCGGTGTCGCGGCCACGGCGCCGGAATATTCGGCAGCCCACGCATCAGCCTTCGCGGCGGTGCGGTTGAACACCGTCACATGATGTCCGGCGCGCGCCAGATGGCCGGCCATCGGGTAGCCCATGACCCCCAAACCAAGAAAAGCCACCCGCCGGGAGGTGGCTGCGGCGTAGCTTTTTGTCGCCATGTCGAGACCGTTGCTTCGGGGAAACGTCAAACGATGGTCAGATGTTCGGTACCGGCCGCCAGATCGACGTTGCGGGCGCGTTGGCTGTGCAGCTTGATCTGCAAGCGCAGATCATTGACCGAGTCGGCGTTGCGAATCGCGTCGTTGTAGGTCACCAGTTGATTTTCGTACAGGTCGAACAGCGCCTGGTCGAAGGTCTGCATGCCGAGTTCGCGCGAACGCTTCATGAGCTCCTTGATTTCCTGCACCTCCCCCTTGTTGATCAGGTCGGAGATCAGCGGCGTGTTGAGCAGAATTTCGACCGCAGCGATTCGGCCTTTGCCTTCCTGGCGCGGCAACAGGCGCTGCGAAATCAGCCCTTTCAGGTTGAGTGCCAGGTCCATCAACAACTGAAGGCGCCGCTCCTCGGGGAAGAAGTTGATGATGCGGTCGAGCGCCTGGTTGGCGCTGTTCGCGTGCAGGGTCGCCAGGCACAGGTGGCCGGTTTCGGCGAACGCCACGGCATGTTCCATCGTTTCGCGGTCGCGGATCTCACCCATCAGGATCACGTCGGGCGCCTGCCGCAGCGTGTTCTTCAGCGCTTGGGCCCAACCGTCGGTGTCGATGCCGACTTCGCGCTGCGTGATGATGCAGTTCTTGTGCATGTGCACGAACTCGACCGGGTCCTCGATCGTGATGATGTGGCCGTAGGAGTTTTCGTTGCGGTGGTCGACCATGGCAGCCAGCGACGTGCTCTTGCCTGACCCGGTTGCGCCGACGAAAATCACCAGGCCGCGTTTCGTCAGTGCCACCTCCTTCAGGATGTGCGGCAGGTGCATGGCGTCAATGGTCGGAATGATCTGCGGAATGGTTCGCAGCACCAGCCCGACGTGCCCTTGCTGGATGAACGCATTCACGCGGAAGCGCCCAATGCCTTGCGGCGCGATCGCGAAGTTGCATTCCTTGGTCCGTTCGAATTCGGCCGCCTGCTTGTCGTTCATCACTGAGCGCGCCAACGCCATCGTGTGCTGCCCGGTGAGGGGCTGCGGCGACACTTTGGTGACCTTGCCGTCGACCTTGATGGCAGGCGGGAAATCAGCGGTGAGGAACAGGTCCGAGCCGCCGCGCGAACTCATCAGCCGCAGCAGATCGTTGACGAATTTGGATGCTTGGTCTCTTTCCATGTTTCTTTCCTCTTTTCGGTTTACCGTGCCGCGTCAAATTCGCCCTGGTTTCATGTCGAATCGGTGCGTGTTTCGCCCGTTCAACCCGGAAAATTCTCCGGGAACTTGGCCTTGGAGCGTGCTTCCATCGGCGTGATTACGTTGCGCCGCACCAGATCGGCGAGGTTTTGGTCAAGGGTTTGCATGCCCATGTTGTTGCCAGTCTGGATCGACGAGTACATCTGGGCAACCTTGTTCTCCCGAATCAGGTTGCGAATCGCCGCCGTGCCGAGCATGATCTCGTGCGCAGCGACCCGGCCCGAGCCGTCCTTGAGTTTGCACAAGGTCTGCGAGATCACCCCGATCACCGACTCGGACAGCATCGCACGCACCATGTCTTTTTCGGCCGCCGGAAACACGTCGACGATGCGGTCCACGGTCTTCGCCGCGCTGGAGGTGTGCAGCGTGCCGAACACCAGATGGCCGGTTTCCGCCGCCGTCAGGGCGAGCCGGATCGTTTCCAGGTCACGCATTTCGCCCACCAGAATCGCGTCCGGGTCTTCTCGCAAAGCCGAGCGCAGCGCGTTCGAAAAACTCAGGGTGTGCGGCCCGACCTCGCGTTGATTGATCAGGCACTTCTTCGATTCGTGTACGAACTCGATCGGGTCTTCGACCGTCAGTACATGGCCGAACTCGTTTTCATTCAGGTGGTTCACCATCGCGGCGAGCGTGGTCGACTTGCCCGAACCGGTCGGGCCGGTGCAAAGCACCAAGCCACGTGGCTTGAGCGACAACTCGGCAAACACCTTGGGCGTATTGAGTTGTTCAAGCGTCAGGATCTTGGAGGGAATGGTGCGGAACACCGCGCCGGCGCCGCGGTTCTGGTTGAACGCATTGACGCGAAAGCGCGCCAGGCCCTGGATCTCGAATGAAAAATCGCACTCGAGCGACTCCTCATAGGCCTTGCGCTGCGAGTCGTTCATGATGTCGTACACCATGTCGTGGACCTGTTTGTGGTCCAACGCGTCCACGTTGATACGGCGCACGTCGCCGTGCACCCGGATCATCGGCGGCAAACCCGCCGACAAGTGCAGGTCAGAGGCCTTGTTCTTGACCGAAAACGCCAACAGCTGAGTGATGTCCATGGTGTGGATTTGAAGTGCAGATAGGGTCACCCGCCGAACACCGGGCCTGCGCGATACTCTCGGCGAATTATGGCGATGATCGCAGACAACATCGGCGTGGTACGCCAGCGCATTGCGGCAGCTTGCCTGGCCGCCGGACGGTCCGTGCAAAGCATCACGTTGCTCGTCGTCACCAAGGCGGTGGGCGAGCAAGCGGTGCGCGAGGCGCACGCGGCAGGAGCGTTCCAGTTCGGTGAGAACTATGTCCAGGAGGGCGTGGACAAAGTCAACGCGCTGGCCGACCTTGGCGGCTCGCTGGAATGGCACATGATCGGCCCGTTGCAGGCAAACAAAACACGCCTGGTCGCCGGGCATTTCGATTGGGTGCATTCGGTGGACCGGCTGCGAATTGCGCAACGGTTGAGCGAACACCGTCCCAGCGCGCTCAAGCCGTTGCAGATTTGCCTCCAGGTCAACGTCAGCGGAGAGGCCAGCAAGAGTGGCGTCGCACCGGCGGATCTACCTGAGTTGGCGCGCGCCGTGCATCGCCTTCCACGCTTGCGTCTGCGCGGCCTGATGTCGATTCCCGAGCCCGCAACAGACCCAGCCCTGCAGCGCAGGCCGCACCGGGCCTTGCGCGAACTGCGGGACACATTGAACGCTGAAGGCCTGTCGATCGACACGCTGTCGATGGGCATGACCGCTGACCTGGAGGCCGCGATTGTCGAGGGCGCGACGATCGTTCGCGTGGGCACAGCGATCTTTGGCGCGCGTACGAGCGCCGGACCGGCCAGAGGCGGGCTCCGAGATGCGGCGCTTCGGTAGAGGCTGAAACGCCTCAGATTGGCTGCTGGTTGGTGTTTTGAAGATCTTGCGTCGCAGCTGGCAGCTGATCGCCCGAGCTGCAAGAGCAGAATGGCAGGGCTTCGGCCACACCACCGCCGGCGGTGCGGCACCGAGCAAACCCTGAGGGTCGATACGGCGGCGGCCGCAGGCAATGCCGCGCTGCATGCTGGAATCCGATGTGGATTGTGATGACGCCCCTGCGTACACTCGGGCCATGAGGAGCATCGTCTTCGTCGGCGGCGGCAATATGGCCAGCGCCATCATCAGCGGCTTGCTCAAGCAAGGCCGTCCCGCCAGCACACTGCAAGTCGTGGAGCCCAGCGATGTGCAACGGGCCAAACTGCGGGAGGAATTTGGCGTGCAGTGCCTGCCGAGTGCCGACCCGGGCCTGGCCGCTGCCGAACTGGTGGTTTGGGCCGTGAAACCGCAGAGTTTTTTGGCCGCGGCAGCGCCCTGTGACAGCATCCTCAGCAATGCCTTGCACCTGAGCGTGATGGCCGGCATTCGCAGCGACGCGATTGCGCGGGCGGTCGGCACGCGCAGGATTGTGCGCGCGATGCCTAACACGCCGGCGTTGATTGGCCAGGGCATAGCAGGGCTGTACGCTTCGGCCGACGTGACGGCTGCAGAGCGCATCTGGGTACAAGACGTATTGGCTGCCACGGGCGCCACACTCTGGGTGGAACGCGAGGCTGATCTCGATGCGGTGACCGCACTGTCAGGCTCAGGACCGGCCTACGTGTTCTATTTCGTCGAGGCAATGGTGCAGGCCGCGCAGGAGATGGGGCTGAGCGCCGCACAAGGCCGCGCATTGGCGCTGGCGACTTTTGCCGGCGCCACCGCGCTGGCCCAGGCCTCGCCGGAGCCGATATCGGCACTGCGCGAACGCGTCACATCGAAAGGTGGAACCACGCACGCCGCTTTGCTCAGTCTTGAAGCCAACGCCGTGAAGGCCGCCTTCGTGACCGCGCTCAAGGCGGCACAGCATCGTGCGCGCGAACTGGGCGATGAGTTTGGGCAGACCCCACCATCACGTTGAACATGACGAAGCGGGCGTCAGGGGCGGAACCGCAAGCTACCGACCAGCCATAACCACCGTGAGGAGACACGAATGAGCTATCTGTCCTACATCAACCCAACCGCCACCAGCCCCTGGCACACCTACCTGACCCAGGTGGACCGGGTGTTGCCCTACCTCGGTCCGTTGGCACGCTGGGCCGAAACGCTCAAACGACCGAAGCGCTCGTTGATCGTCGACGTGCCCATCGAAATGGACGATGGCACGGTTCGCCACTTCGAAGGCTTCCGTGTACAGCACAACCTTTCGCGCGGCCCCGGCAAGGGTGGCGTTCGCTACCACCCTGATGTGACGCTGGAAGAAGTCATGGCATTGGCAGCCTGGATGACGATCAAGAACGCCGGCGTGGGCCTGCCCTACGGCGGCGCCAAGGGCGGTATCCGGGTTGACCCGAAGCTGTTGTCGCTGAAGGAACTCGAACGCATGACGCGGCGCTACACCAGCGAGATCGGCATCATCATCGGCCCTCAGGCCGACATCCCGGCACCCGACGTGAACACCAACCCGCAAATCATGGCGTGGATGATGGACACCTACTCGATGAACACTGGCGCCACGGCCACTGGCGTGGTCACCGGCAAGCCGATTCACCTCGGCGGATCGCTCGGCCGCGTCAAGGCCACTGGGCGCGGTGTGTTCGTCACCGGCCGCGAGGCGGCGCGGCGAATGGGCTTGAACCTGAGTGGTGCCCGGGTCGCGGTGCAAGGCATGGGCAATGTGGGCAGTTCGGCTGCGGAGCTTTTCGTCGGCGCCGGTGCAAAGCTTGTGGCAATGCAGGACCATACCGGCACGCGCGTCAACGCCAAGGGCTTCGATATCCCGAAGGTCGCCGAAACCCAGAAACTCGATGGTGGTGTGGGTCAGCACCCGGACGGTGAGCGCATCGACAACGAAGCCTTCTGGGACGTCGATTGCGACATCCTGATTCCGGCGGCGCTGGAAGGCCAGATCGATCCGGGGCGCGCCAACCGCATCAAGGCCAAATTGATTCTGGAAGGGGCGAACGGCCCCACGCTCCCCGAAGCCGATGATGTGTTTGCCGAGCGTGGCGTGCTGGTGATGCCCGACGTGATCTGCAATGCCGGGGGCGTGACGGTCAGCTACTTCGAATGGGTTCAGGACTTCAGCAGCTTCTTCTGGAGCGAAGACGAAATCAACGTGCGGCTCGACAAGATCATGGTCGAGGCACTCAGCAAAATCTGGGACACCGCCGACCGACACAAGATCAGCCTGCGAACCGCCACGTTCGCGGTGGCTTGCGAGCGCATCCTTCAGGCGCGCGAGGAGCGTGGGCTGTACCCTTGAATGCGGCGCGCGGGCCTGGGTCCCGCGGCCCCGGTGTGCGGTTTGGGTTCGTGCAGTTCAGGTGGACGCGCCCAGTCGGGTGAAGAAGCGGGCTGCTGCATAGTCCAGCGCCACCGCAGCGAACACCGTAAAGCCCAGCCAATGGTTGAGCCGGAAGGCGCGAAAACACCCCTCGCGCGTGCGCGTTCGAATCAGCGTGTAGTGCCAGATCGACAGCATCGCCGCGCCAACCATGCCGGCCAGAAAAATGCGACCCAGCCCGGCAGCCACGCCGAGCCAGGCCCACGCCACCAGGTAGACGGCATAGAACACCATCACCGCGGGCACATCGAAACGCCCAAGTGTGATGGCCGAAGTCTGGATGCCGATCTTCAGGTCATCGTCGCGGTCGACCATCGCATATTCAGTGTCGTAGGCCAGCACCCAGAACAGGTTGGCGAGCAGCAGCAACCACCCGAGCGTTGGAACCACGCTGACGATATCGGCGCCCTGCCATGAATCGCGCCCCTGCACGGCCGCGAACGCCATCGGGATGCCAAAGCTGAATGCGACACCGAGCACCGCCTGGGGCATCGCGAGAAAGCGCTTCGTGAAAGGATAGACGACGCTCACCAGCAGTGCCGCGATACTCCAGACGATCGTTTCCGCGTTGCAGGTCAAAACGAGTGCAAAGGCCGCCAGTGCCAGAGCGGCTCCCAACCACAGGGCCTCCTTGACGCTGACGGCTCCGCTCGTGACCGGACGCTGGGCGGTACGTTTGACATGCTTGTCGAATTCGCGGTCCGCGACGTCGTTCAGCGCGCAGCCGGCACTTCGCATCAGGAACGTGCCGGCGGTGAAAACGATGAGCAGGTGCCAACCGGGAAAGCCGCGCGCTGCAATCCACAGCGCGGCGAGTGTGGGCCACAACAGCAGGTAGGTTCCGGCCGGGCGATCCCAACGGATCAGGTTCAGGTACAGGGCGAGCCGAGGCAGCGGTGAACTGACTTGCATGCGCGAATTGTCACTTCTCGACCCTGCACCTGCGTCGTCTGCCGACCGCGGTGACGGAGGTGATGGGCCGTTGCTTCAAAGCAGGCGCCTGGCGAACTCGACAGCAATGCTTGAAGTCCGACGAAACGCGCCTATATAATCGCCCTGCTAGCACTCGCCTCGGTTGAGTGCTAACGGCGGTTCCGGCGTCTCGCTGGCACCTGACAGGAATGAGTGATTGAGCGCCCACTTTGCCTCAAGACCCCATGTTTGCACGTTTTGACTCATCAAGGAGATGCTATGAAACTTCGTCCGTTGCACGATCGCGTGATCGTCAAGCGCCTCGAACAAGAAACCAAGACCGCTTCCGGGATCGTGATTCCCGACAACGCCGCCGAAAAGCCCGACCAGGGTGAAGTGCTGGCGGTTGGCCCGGGCAAGCGCAATGAAAAGGGTGACTTCATTGCCTTGAACGTCAAGACCGGCGACCGCGTGCTGTTCGGCAAATACAGCGGCCAGACGGTCAAGGTCGACGGCGACGAACTGCTCGTGATGCGCGAAGAAGACCTCTTCGCCGTGGTCGAGAAAAAGTAAGCCGACAGGGCTTTCGTCGAAGGCGGCCTGCGCTTTTCGCAGGTCAGGGCCGAGTGCCCCGCCACAGACAAGAAAACAAACCCGCTCCGGCGCTTGCCGGGGTGACATTGACAAGCACTAGGAGAGAAATCAAATGGCAGCAAAAGACGTGGTCTTCGGCGGTGAAGCCCGTGCCCGCATGGTCGAGGGCGTGAACATCCTCGCCAACGCAGTGAAAGTGACGCTCGGCCCCAAGGGTCGCAACGTCGTGCTCGAGCGCTCGTTCGGCGCCCCGACCGTGACCAAGGACGGTGTGTCAGTCGCGAAGGAAATCGAACTGAAGGACAAGCTCCAGAACATGGGCGCGCAGATGGTCAAGGAAGTCGCTTCCAAGACCAGCGACATCGCCGGTGACGGCACCACCACCGCGACCGTGCTGGCCCAGGCCATCATTCGCGAAGGCATGAAGTACGTGGCGGCGGGCATGAACCCGATGGACCTGAAGCGCGGCATCGACAAGGCCGTCACGGTGCTCGTGGAGCAACTCAAGAAGCAGTCCAAGCCCACCACGACCTCCAAGGAAATCGCCCAGGTCGGTACGATCTCGGCGAACAGCGACGAGGAAGTGGGCAAGATCATCGCCGAGGCGATGGACAAGGTTGGCAAGGAAGGCGTGATCACCGTCGAGGACGGCAAGAGCCTGAACAGCGAGCTCGAAGTCGTTGAAGGCATGCAATTCGACCGCGGCTACCTGTCGCCTTATTTCATCAACAACCCCGAGAAGCAAAGCGCGATCCTCGACAACCCGTTCGTGCTGCTGTTCGACAAGAAGATCAGCAACATCCGTGACCTGCTGCCCACGCTCGAAGCCGTGGCCAAGGCCGGCCGGCCGCTGCTGATCGTTGCCGAAGAAGTGGAAGGCGAAGCGCTTGCCACCTTGGTCGTCAACACGATTCGCGGCATCCTGAAGGTGGTTGCCGTCAAGGCGCCGGGCTTCGGCGACCGCCGCAAGGCCATGCTCGAAGACATCGCCATCCTGACCGGCGGCAAGGTGATTGCCGAAGAAGTCGGCCTG
>JANNKS010000432.1:0-4489 GCA_031396425.1 Rhizobacter sp.
TATGTGGTGGCGGCCGAAGAGCAGGGCGTCGCGCAGGACCAGTTGAGCGGGACGATCCAGAACGACATCCTCAAGGAGTTCATGGTTCGCAACACGTACATCTATCCGCCCGAGCCGTCGATGCGCATCGTCGGCGACATCATCGAATACACCGCGCGTCGAATGCCGCGTTTCAATTCGATTTCCATCTCCGGCTACCACATGCAGGAAGCCGGCGCGAACCAGGCGCTGGAACTCGCGTTCACGCTGGCGGACGGCAAGGAGTACGTGAAGACGGCGATCGCCAAGGGACTGGATGTCGACCAGTTCGCCGGGCGCCTGTCGTTCTTCTGGGCGATCGGGATGAACTTCTACCTCGAAGTCGCGAAGATGCGCGCCGCGCGGCTGTTGTGGTGGAAGATCATGAGCAGCTTCGAGGCGAAGAACCCGAAGAGCCTGATGCTGCGCACTCATTGCCAGACCTCGGGATGGAGCCTGACCGAGCAGGACCCCTACAACAACGTGGTGCGCACCACCATCGAGGCGCTTGCCGCGGTGTTCGGCGGCACGCAAAGTCTGCACACCAATGCGCTGGACGAAGCGATCGCGCTGCCCAGCGAATTCAGCGCCCGCATCGCGCGCAACACCCAGTTGATCATCCAGGAAGAAACCCACATCACGAGCGTCGTCGACCCGTGGGCGGGCAGCTACATGATGGAAAAGCTGACCCAGGACATGGCCGATCAGGCGTGGGCGATCATCGAAGAAGTGGATGCGCTGGGCGGCATGGTGCGCTGCGTCGACAGCGGCTGGGCCAAACTCAAGATCGAGGCGAGCGCGGCGCAGAAGCAGGCCCGCATCGACGCCGGGCTGGACGTGATCGTCGGCGTCAACAAGTACAAGCTGGCCGAAGAGGCGGCCATCGAGACGCTTGAAGTCGACAACAATGCAGTGCGCGAGAGCCAGGTCGCGCGCCTGAAGCAGGTGCGCGCGACCCGCGATCCGCGCAAAGTGCAGGCTGCGCTCGATGCGCTGACCGCCTGCGCACGCAGCGAGCTCAGCGGCAGCTCAGCCCCGGGTGGCAACCTGCTGGAGCTGGCAATTGCCGCGATGCGCCTGCGCGCGACTGTCGGCGAGGTCTCGGATGCGCTGGAAAAGGTCTGGGGGCGCCACCGCGCCGATACGCAAAAGGTGACCGGTGTGTATGCAGCTGCCTACGACAGTGCCGAAGGTTGGGACCAACTCAAGGGCGAGATTGCCGAGTTCGCGTTGGCGCAGGGCCGTAGGCCACGCGTGATGATCGCCAAACTCGGTCAGGACGGCCATGATCGCGGCGCCAAGGTGGTGGCCACCGCCTTTGCCGACCTCGGCTTCGACGTCGACATCGGCCCGCTGTTCCAGACCGCTGAAGAGTGCGCACGCCAGGCGATCGAGAACGACGTGCACGCGGTCGGCGTCAGCACGCTGGCGGCCGGGCACAAGACTTTGGTGCCGGCGATCATCGACAGCCTGAAGGCCCAGGGCGCGAACGACATCATCGTGTTTGTCGGCGGCGTGATTCCGCGCCAGGATTACGAGTTCCTCTACCAAGCCGGCGTGAAGGGCATCTACGGCCCAGGCACGCCGATTCCGGCGAGCGCAAAAGACGTGCTCGAGCACATCAAGGCGAACCTGGCGGCCACTGGCTGACGCTCTGTGACCCTGGCTGACGCTGATCAGGCCCTGCTTGAGGGCGTGCGCCGACGCGAGCGACGCGCTCTCGCCAAGGCCATCACGCTGATGGAGTCGACGCGCGCCGACCACCGTGGGCGCGCCGACGCCTTGCTCAATGCGCTGCTGCCGCACACCGGCGCTGCGTTGCGGCTGGGCATTTCGGGCGTGCCGGGGGTGGGCAAGTCGACCTTCATCGAAGTGCTGGGGCTGCACCTGATCGGGCACGGGCACCGCGTGGCGGTGTTGGCGATCGACCCGTCGTCCAGCGTGTCGGGCGGCGCGATCCTGGGCGACAAGACGCGCATGGAGCTGTTGTCGGTGCATGAAGACGCCTACATCCGGCCCAGCCCGGCGTCGGGCACGCTCGGTGGCGTGGCCGAAAAGACCCGCGAGGCGATGCTGGTGTGCGAAGCGTCGGGGTATGACGTGGTGATCGTCGAGACCGTGGGGGTGGGCCAGAGCGAAACCGCCGTGGCGAGCATGACCGACATGTTCGTGCTGCTGCAATTGCCCAATGCGGGCGACGACCTGCAGGCCATCAAGAAGGGTGTGATGGAGCTGGCCGACCTGGTGGTGATCAACAAGGCCGACATCGACCCCGCCGCCGCGATGCGCGCACAGGCGCAGATCACGAGTGCGCTGCGCGTGTTCGGCTTTCACGGCAACCCGGCGCGCGATGCGGGCCACCCGGGTGCTTCGGTGCTGCAGATCAGCGCCCTGAAGTCCCAGGGCCTCGACGCCTTCTGGGCCGCCGTGACCGAATTTCAGCAACAGCGCCAGGCCAGTGGCGAGTGGGCCGCACGCCGCAAGGAGCAGGCACAGGCCTGGATGTGGGACATCGTGCACGCGCGCCTGCAGACTGAATTCAAGCAGCACCCGGCGGTGCGCGCTGCATTGCCGCAGACCTTGCGCGCCGTCACCGAACAACGCATTGCGCCTTCCGCCGCGGCGCGCCAATTGCTGAACCTGTTCCAGACAACACATCGCTGAGGAGACCCCAAGCCATGCACGACATCATTCAACAGCTCGACGCGAAACGCGCGAAGGCGCGCCTGGGCGGCGGCGAAAAGCGCATCGCCGCCCAGCACGGCAAAGGCAAGCTGACGGCGCGCGAACGGCTCGAGTTGCTGCTCGACGAAGGCACGTTCGAAGAGTGGGACATGTTCGTCGAGCACCGCTGTGCCGATTTCGGCATGGCCGAGCAGAAGGTTCCGGGCGACGGCGTCGTCACCGGCTACGGCCTGATCAACGGCCGCCTGGTGTTCGTGTTCAGCCAGGACTTCACGGTGTTCGGCGGTGCGTTGTCGGAAGCGCACGCCGAGAAAATCTGCAAGGTGATGGACCAGGCCATGAAGGTCGGCGCACCGGTGATCGGCCTGAACGATTCGGGCGGCGCGCGCATCCAGGAAGGCGTGGCGTCACTGGGCGGTTATGCCGAAGTGTTCCAGCGCAACGTGATGGCCTCCGGCGTGGTGCCGCAGATCAGCATGGTGATGGGCCCGTGCGCCGGCGGCGCGGTGTATTCGCCGGCCATGACGGATTTCATCTTCATGGTCAAGGACAGCTCCTACATGTTCGTCACCGGCCCGGAAGTCGTGAAGACGGTGACGCACGAAGAGGTGAGCGCCGAAGACCTGGGGGGCGCCGTCACCCACACCACCAAGAGCGGCGTCGCCGACCTCGCGTTCGAGAACGATGTCGATGCGCTGCTGATGCTGCGGCGCCTCTTCAACTATCTGCCGCTGAACAACCGCGACAAGGCGCCGGTGCGCCGTGGCGACGACCCGGCCGAGCGGCTCGACATGTCGCTCGACACACTCATTCCCGACAACCCGAACAAACCGTACGACATGAAGGAGTTGATCGTCAAGTGCGTTGACGACGGCGACTTCTTTGAACTCCAGCCCGACTATGCAAAGAACATCGTCATCGGCTTTGCGCGCATGCAAGGTGCGAGTGTCGGCATCGTCGCGAATCAGCCCCTGGTACTGGCGGGGTGTCTGGACATCCGCAGCGCGATCAAGGCGGCGCGATTCGTGCGCTTTTGCGACGCGTTCAACATTCCCGTGATCACTTTCGTCGATGTTCCCGGCTTCATGCCGGGAACGAGCCAAGAGTACGGCGGCATCATCAAACACGGCGCGAAGCTGCTATACGCCTACGCCGAATGCACCGTGCCCAAGGTGACCGTGATCACGCGCAAGGCGTACGGCGGTGCCTACGACGTGATGAGTTCCAAGCACCTGCGCGGCGACGTCAACTTTGCCTGGCCGAACGCCGAGATCGCCGTGATGGGTGCCAAGGGCGCGGTGGAGATCATCTTCCGTGACGACAAGGGCGACCCCGCAAAACTGGCGGCGCGCGAGGCCGAGTACAAGGCACGGTTCGCCAACCCCTTCGTCGCGGGCGCGCGGGGCTACATCGACGACGTGATCCAGCCGCATGAAACGCGCCGGCGCATCTGCCGGTCGCTCGCGATGTTGGCGAACAAGAAGCTCGACAACCCGTGGCGCAAGCACGGCAACATTCCGCTGTGAGGCCGACGATGTTCACGAAGATCCTGATCGCCAATCGTGGTGAGATCGCGTGCCGCGTCATCAGGACCGCGCGCAAGATGGGCATCGCCAGCGTGGCTGTCTACTCGGAGGCGGATCGCGACGCGCTCCACGTTCGCTACGCCGACGATGCGTACCTCATTGGCCCGCCTCCCGCCGTCCAAAGCTATCTGCTAATTGACACTATTCTTGATGTTGCGCATCGCTCCGGCGCTGGCGCGATCCATCCCGGCTACGGCTTT
>JANNKS010000455.1:0-5693 GCA_031396425.1 Rhizobacter sp.
GTGCTGGACGCTGCTGACGACGATGACGGAGTTGAAAGGCTTCGAAGAGGCCAAGGGCACGACGCGCGACCGCGGCGTGGTGCACGGCGCCGACCCGAGCCGCAAGACCTGGCTCGAGCGGCGCGCACAGGAAGAGGCCGAACTCGGCATCAAGACACAGCCCTACTGCGTGATCATCGGCGGCGGCCAGGGCGGCATCGGCCTGGGGGCGCGGATGCGCCGCCTGGGCATCCCGACGATCATCATCGAGAAGAACCCGCGCCCCGGCGACTCCTGGCGCAATCGCTACAAGTCACTGTGCCTGCACGATCCGGTCTGGTACGACCACCTGCCCTACCTGCCCTTCCCCGACCATTGGCCGGTGTTCGCGCCGAAAGACAAGATCGGCGACTGGCTCGAGATGTACACCAAGGTGATGGAGCTGAACTACTGGAGTTCCACCACCGCCAAACATGCGAGCTACGACGAGGCGAAGCAGGAGTGGACGGTCGAGGTCGAGCGCGGCGGCAAGACGTTTCAGCTGAAACCGAAACACCTGGTGCTGGCCACCGGCATGTCGGCGGTGCCCAACATGCCGCAGGTGCCCGGCATGGAGACCTTCAAGGGCGACCTGCACCACTCGAGCAAACACCCGGGCGCCGAGGCGTATCGCGGCAAGAAGTGCGTCGTGATCGGCTCGAACAACTCGGCGCACGACATCTGCGCTGCGCTGTGGGAGAACGGCGCCGACGTGACGATGGTGCAGCGCTCGTCGACCCATATCGCGAAGTCCGACAGCCTGATGGACCTGGCACTCGGCGGCCTGTATTCGGAGGCCGCGGTGAAGGCCGGCGTCACCACCAACAAGGCCGACCTGATCTTCGCTTCGCTGCCGTACAAGATCCTGCCCGCGCTGCAGGTCCCGGTCTACGAAGAGATGGCCAAACGCGACGCCGATTTCTACAAGAAGCTCGAGAAGTGCGGCTTCATGCTCGACTTCGGCGAAGACGGCTCGGGCCTGTTCGTCAAGTACCTGCGGCGAGGCTCGGGCTATTACATCGACGTGGGCGCGAGCGAACTGGTGGCCGACGGCAAGATCAAGCTGAAGACGAAGGTCAGCGTGGAGCGCATCAAGGAGCATTCGATCCAGTTCAGCGACGGCAGCGAGCTGCCGGCCGACCTGATCGTGTTCGCCACCGGCTACGGATCGATGAACGGCTGGGCCGCCCAGCTGATCAGCAAGGACGTGGCCGACAAGGTGGGCAAATGCTGGGGGCTGGGTTCGAACACCAAGAAAGACCCGGGGCCGTGGGAAGGCGAACTGCGCAACATGTGGAAGCCCACGCACCAGGAAGCGCTGTGGTTCCACGGCGGCAATCTGCACCAGTCACGCCACTACTCGCAGTTCCTGTCGCTGCAGTTGAAGGCGCGCATGGAGGGCATTCCGACGCCGGTGTATGGGATGGGGCCGGTGCATCACTTGACGTGATACCGGGTCTGGATTGAGAGGCAGAACCGGTGATGCGGTGGCCCCTGCGCGGGTCACCGCAACGCCTTGCGCACCACCAGCTTCAGTCCCGACCACGTCGCGTCCACCGCGCACACCTTCACGTCGACCCAACCGAGCGGCAGCACCACTTCGCGGATCACGTCTTCGGTGATGTCGGTGGCCACCTTCGAGGCCTTCTTGGGCCACGAGACCCACAGAACGGCGTCGGGCTTGAGCAGTTCGCGCAGGCGTTTCGACTCCTTGAGGAGCGCTGCGCGTTCGATCACGAAGAGGTGAACCAGGTCGGTCTTCACGTCGGCCCGGGTGGCGAGCGTGGCGCCCTCGGGCCAGGGCGACACGAGGTCGCGGTAGTCGCGTGGCGGATTCAGGGCGACCACGCGCAGGCCAGCAGCGATGCCGAGCTTTTTCGGCAGCGGGGTGCCGAAGTAACCTGCTTCTGGCATACGCAGCACTGTAGCAAGGGTGTCCCGGGTGTGGCTTGCCACTCTCAAGCTTGGTGGGTTGGTGCGGGTTGGTTGGTGCGTTGATTTCTCATCCAATCAGTGCATCGATCAGCGATGGCAAGGTGCTGTCCTGCCACCGTCCTTGACTCCCCCCAGGCCAGGGCATAGCATCGTTCCTCACCAACTGGTGAACTCCGCGCTGATGCCCATGGCCCGAATCAAAACCACTGTCGTGGGCTCCTACCCGATTCCCGATTGGCTGATCGCCAACCCCTCCGAACAGGCCTTGCTCGATGCCACGCGCGTGGTGATCAGCACGCAGGAACAGGCGGGTGTCGACGTGGTCTGCGACGGTGAGCTGTACCGCTTCGACATCAACCACCCTGAGACGAACGGGATGATCGAATACTTCGTGCGCCCGATGGACGGCATCACGCAGCGCTTCTCGTTCGACGACCTGATCGCGTACCGCTCCAGCAGCGGCATGAAGTTCCGCACCCGCCCGCCCGGCACCGTGATCGGCCCCATCGGGCACGGCAGCCTGGACCTGCCGCTCGCCTGCGCGCGCGCCAAGGCGCTCGCCACGCACAGCTTCAAGTTCACCGTCACTGGGCCGCACATGCTGGCCAAGACGCTGATCAACAAACACTACAGCGACACCGCGGAAGTGGCGCATGCGATTGCCGATGCGCTGGCGGCGCAGGTGCGGCACCTGAATGCCGACGTCGTGCAGATCGACGAAGCGAACCTGCCCGGCCACCCGCACGAATGGGAATGGGCTGCATCGGCGATCAACCGGGTGCTCGACGCCGTGCCCGGCACGCCGGCGGTGCACCTGTGTTTCGGCAACTACGGCGGGCAGACGGTGCAAAAGGGCAGCTGGGACCAGCTGATGAACTACCTCAACGCGCTGCACGCCGACCATGTGGTGCTGGAGTGCGCGCACCGCCCACCCGAAGAACTGCAGGTGTTCAAGGACCTGAAGCCGTCGATCGGTTTCGGCCTCGGCGTCGTCGACATCAAGGCGACCGACGTCGAGAGCGCCGACCAGGTGGCGCGTGCGATCGAACGTGCCGAGAAGGTGCTCGGCGCCGGACGGGTTCGCTACATCCACCCCGACTGCGGTTTCTGGATGCTCAAGCGCTCCATCGCCGACGCGTAGATGCGCGCGTTGCGGCTGGGGCGCGATTCGTTCGAAGGCATCAACGCTTGAGCCCGTTGCAGAGTGCTGCGATGACCAGCTTGCCGACGCGCTTCGAAGACGTCGAAGCCCTCGAGGCTTTCATGAGCGAGCCCACGCCCGCGCTGGTGGCAGAACTGGCACGCATTGAGGGCGACATCATCGTGCTGGGCGTGGGCGGCAAGATGGGCCCGACACTCGCACGCCTGGCGCGCCGCGCCGCGCCGGGGCAGCGCGTGATCGGCGTGGCGCGCTTCAGCGACCCGCTGGTCAAGGCGCAGCTCGAATCGCACGGTGTCGAATGCATCGCCTGCGACCTGCTCGACCGCCAGGCGCTGCAGCGCCTGCCCAACGTGGCTGACGGTGTGCGCAACTGCGTCTTCATGGCGGGCCACAAGTTCGGCGCGACGGGCAACGCTTCGCTGACCTGGATGATGAATGTCGGCGTGCCGATGATGGTGGCCGACGTGTTCCGCGAGATGCGCATCGTCACGTTTTCGACTGCCTGCGTGTACCCGTTCGTCCCGGTCGACGGGCCCGGCGCAAATGAGCGCACGCCCAGCACGCCGCCCGCCGGCGACTACGCCAATTCGTGCGTCGGACGTGAGCGCATGTTCGAATACGGTTCGCGCCAGTACGGCACGCCCGGGCGTCTGGTGCGGCTGTCCTACGCGATCGACATGCGCTACGGCGTGCTGTACGACGTCGCGAGCAGTGTCTTTGCCGGCAGGGCCGTCGACCTGACGATGGGCCACGCCGACGTGATCTGGCAGGGCGATGCGAATGAGCAGGCGCTGCGCCTGTTCGCGCACTGCACCACACCGGCCACGCCGATCAACGTGACCGGCGCGCAGCACACCAGCGTGCGCTGGCTCGCGGGCGAATTCGGCCGCCGTTTCGGCCGCACGCCGGTGTTGACTGGCCAGGAAGCACCCACCGCCTGGCTGCTCGACACCACCCAGGCGCAGGCGCTGTTCGGGGTGCCGCGCGTGCCAATCGCCACGATGATCGACTGGGTCGCCGACTGGATGCAGCGCGGCGGGCCCAGCCTGGGCAAGCCGACGCATTTCTCGGCCCGGGATGGGAAATACTGATTCCACGCCGCTGAGCGCGCTTGGCGACGCTGACCTGTCCGGCGCACTGGCCCTGTCCGCCTCGGCCCACTGGAACCAGAACGAAGCCGACTGGCGCATGATGCTGTCGCTCGGCCAGGGCTGGGGCATTCGCGCCCGTGGCGCCGACGCGCAGGAACAACTTGCGGCGTCGATCGTGGTGCTGCCGTATGGCGCCAGCTTCGCCTGGGTCAGCATGGTGCTGGTGCTGCCCGAGTTCCGGCGCCTGGGCCTGGCCTCGCGGCTGCTGCGCCACGCGCTCGGTCTGCTCGCCTCGCAAGGCAGGGACGGCCTGCTCGACGCGACGCCGGCCGGCCATGCGGTCTATCTGCAGGAAGGCTTTCGCGACACCTGGGGCTTTGCGCGTTACAGGCGCGATGGCGGGTTGCACGAGCAACCACCACCACCCCGGCGCGCGACGCGTCCCTTGCAGAGCAGCGATTGGCCTGCCATCGAAGCCCTCGACGCGCCCGCTTTCGGTGCCAGCCGTCTCGCCCTGTTGCGTGCACTCGCGCAGCGCCTGCCCATCGCGGCGCGCGTCGTCGAAGAAGGCGGGCGCGTGCGCGGTTTCGTGTTCGGGCGCGACGGCCGTGAGGCCGTCCAGATCGGCCCGCTGGTCGCCGACGATGACGACACGGCGACGAGTCTGATGGGCGATGTGCTGCGCGCCAGCCCGGGCCCCGTCTACGTCGACCTGCTTGATCGCCGGAAGGCCCTGCTGCCCTGGCTGCAACTGCAGGGGTTCGCCTTTCAACGCCCCTTCACCCGCATGCTGCACGGCGGGGCGGCAGCGCCCGTCGCATCCGGTGACACTGCAACCGTGGTGCTCGTCGCCGGCCCCGAGCTCGGCTGAGCCCGTGCGGCGTGCGCGGCCGGCGCGCTACTTGCCGGTCCAGCGCGGCGCGCGCTTGTCGAGGAACGCGCGCACGCCCTCGTGGAAATCGGCGCTGCCGTAGGTCGCGGCGATCAGGTCGTCACCGTCGGGCACGCTGCGCGCTTCCTGGATCCGGCGCACCGCCTCCTTGGTCACCCACAGCGTGATCGGCGCGTGCGAGGCGATCTTCTCGGCAAGCTCGCGGACCCGTGCCTCGATCCGATCCGAGGGAACGATTTCATGGACGAAACCGGCGGCGAGCGCTTCCTCTGCCGACAGCAGCCGGGCGGTGAAGATCAACTCCTTGAGGCGCGAGGGCCCGATCAGGTCCATGTAGCGCGCATACGCCTTCATCGACAGGCAGTTCCCCAGCGTGCGGGCGATCGGCGCACCGAAGCTGGCATCCGGCGTTGCAATGCGGACGTCGGCGCCGGCAGCGATGCCGAAACCCCCGCCCACCGCGTAACCCTGGATCTGCGCGATGACGGGCTTTCTGACGCGCGCGATCCGGCCCATGCGCTGGTCGGCGTCGCGCTCGTAGCGCAGCCCGTCCTCGCCGCTCTTGAACTCGGTGAACTGGCCGATGTCGGTCCCC
>JANNKS010000471.1:0-1597 GCA_031396425.1 Rhizobacter sp.
GCAAGGCCAGCACCGTCGCGGCCAGTGGCAGGCCCAGCTCGACGGCGAACTGGAGCGGCAGGTTGTGCGTGTGGTCGAAGAACGCGACCGGCCGGTTGGGGAACTCGGTCAACGACCACGCGAAATTGAATTCACCGAAACCCACGCCGGCCCACGGGTAGGCTCGGATCAAGTCGAGCGTGTTGCTCCAGATGCCAAAGCGCGAGCTCGAAATGTCGCCGCCGGTGCTGAAGCGCACAGCGCCGCCAAAGACATGCTGGCTGTGCTGCGCCCACGCCGATGTACCCAGCCAGAACAGGCCGTAGGCGACGGGCGCCAGCGACAATGCCACTCGTGAGGGCCGCGTCAGGCGCGAATCCAGCAGGCCCCACAGCGCCAGCATCGCTGCGCCGATCACGCCGCTGCGCGAGCCGCTGAGCACGACGACGAATAACATCAGCGCTGCCAGAGCAAGGCTGAATGTCCGCTGCAACACACGCGCCTCACCCAGCCAGACTACCGCCACGATGGCCCACAGCAACAGGCTGCACAAGTGATTGGGCTGGCGCAGGTTGCCGACCGCGCGCCCTTCGACGGAGGTGCGTGCGATCCAGTCGCCGTCGGCCAGACCGGGCGCGAAGACCTGAATGATGCCGATGACGCTGCTGACCAAGCCGGCCAGGACCAGGGCAATGCAGAAAGCGGTGAAGACAGAAGCGCCTTTGCCGACCCGGCACGCGCTCGCGCCGAGCGTTGCTGCCAAACCGGCAGCGGCGAGCAGTGCGGCGTTCGATAGGGCCAGGGCCCAGGGTAGCCCGGCCCACATCGGCGCTACCAATGCAGCGACTGTCAGGAGAGCCAAGGCGGGAAAAGCGGCGCTGGCCCCCCTCGGGAGCGGCAAGCCGCGGTCGGGGCCGGCCTTGGCCAACAGCACCATCCATCCACCCCAACCCAACATGGCCAATGCCTGGTTGAAATAGGTTGCCGAGGGTGGCATGTTGAATGCCACCAGCATCGGCACAGCCAGCGCAAGGCACGCCAACAGGGCCGCCGGCGTGTCATGAATCAAAACCTGCCTGGCGCTCGTGTTGGCGCCGGGGTGGTCCGAGCCGCTCACCTGAAGTCGGCGAAAGTAAATCGGCGTTGCGGCACCGTGCACTGGAACGGCTTGTTCGCTGGGGCGACGCCAGGGTCGTTGCACGGCGCGAAGAAGGGCTCAGACTGCTGATGGCGGAACTCTTTCAGGCGCTGGGCCAGGTACTTGGCGCGTTCGATGTCGCCGGTGGCATTCAATGCCGTGGCCCAGGCCTGCAACAGGTGGGCATCGAGCACGATGTGCGCGGCATGTTGCGCCGCGAACAGCACCTCCAGAGCGTCTTTGTTCACCAGGGTCATGGCGTACTCGGCGTGGTGCCCGTAGAACACGCTGCTTCGGGCTGCGGCGATTCGTTGCACCAGCGGCGCCGCGTTGTCCGTGGGTCTGGTCAGGTTGGCGATACGATGGTAGTCGTAGACCGAAAATGCAGTGCCGAGTGTCAGCAGCAGCGCTGCCGGGAGAAGCTTGAACGATATGCTGGCCGGTTGAAGTGACACAGGGCTCGCCGTGTCAGCTTTGGCA
>JANNKS010000493.1:0-19052 GCA_031396425.1 Rhizobacter sp.
CGGCAGCGCCGCCGAAAGCCGCCATGCATGGCTGCCCGAGGTGTCGCTCGCCTGGCTGCTCAACCGCCGCGTCGCGATCGGCGCCGAGTTCCGCGCCAAGCCCGACAAATTGAACCCTTCGGCGCTCGGTGCCGGTTTGAAGGAGGACGACTGGAGCGATGTCTTCATCGCGTGGGCGCCGAACAAGAACATCTCGCTGACGCTTGCCTATGTCGAACTGGGGCGCATCGTGCCGGCGGTGGTGACGCGCCGCCAGCATGGCGCCTACCTGTCGGCCCAGCTGGCGTTCTGAACCTTTGGCATAGGAGACGACATGTTCCGTTTCATCTTCACCTTGTCGCTCGCCGCCAGCGCGGCGTTGTTCCACGGCCTGGCCGATGCCCAGGCGGCCAGCACTCAGCTGTATCAGGCCTTGGGCGAAAAAGCCGGCCTGGCCAGGCTGATGGACCGATTCGTCGAGACCTTGGCGGTCGACACGCGCACCCAGGTGTTCTTCGCCAATGCCGACAAGCCGCGCCTGAAAGAGCAACTCACCGAGCAGCTGTGCATGTTGGCGGGCGGGCCTTGCGTCTACACCGGCGCGCAGATGCGCGGTGTGCACCGCGGCCTGGAGATCGGTCGCAGCGATTTCAATGCGCTCGTCGAGGTGCTGCAGGACGCGATGGACGCGCAGGGCATCGGATTTTCAGTGCAGAACGGCCTGTTGGCGCGGCTCGCGCCGATGCACCGCGAGATCGTCACGCGCGATTGATGCCGGCGGATGTGTGGACAATCGGGTTGCGGCGCAGGTCGCCACCGCTTCGGGCCCCATCCATTCAACATGATCGACGCGCCCCTCGAATCCACCGTCCTGATCAGCGAAGTCGGTCCACGCGACGGCCTGCAAAGCGTCGCGCGCACGATGCCCACCGCCGCCAAGCTGCGTTGGATCGATGCGCTTCACGCGGCCGGGTTGCGCGAAATCGAAGTAGCGTCGTTCGTGCCGGCCAGACTGCTGCCGCAAATGGCCGATGCAGCCGAGGTCGTGCGCCACGCGCTGCGCCTGCACGGCCTGACGGTGATGGCGCTGGTGCCCAACCTGCGCGGTGCGCAGGCCGCCCTCGATGCAGGCGTGCACAAGCTGACCATTCCGGTGTCGGCGAGTGCCGCGCATTCGCTGGCGAACGTGCGCAAGACGCGAGAACAGATGGTCGACGAGGTGCGGACCATCGTCGCGCTGCGCGACCAGTCCGCGCCGAAAGTCACCGTGGAAGTGGGTCTGTCCACCGCGTTCGGTTGCACGCTGCAAGGCGTGGTGCCGGAGGACGATGTGATCCGCCTCGCCGAACAGGTGGCCGGCGCCGGTGCCGACGACGTGGGCCTGTCCGACACCACCGGCATGGCCAACCCGGCGCAGGTGCGGCGCCTGTTCCAGCGCCTGCGCAGCGCGCTGGGCCCACGCGCCGGCGCGGCGCACCTGCACAACACGCGCGGCCTGGGGCTGGCGAACTGCCTCGCGGCGTTCGATGTGGGCGTGCGCAGCTTCGACGCTTCGCTGGGCGGCCTGGGTGGTTGCCCCTACGCGCCGGGCGCGTCGGGCAACGTCGTCACGGAAGACCTGGTGTTCATGTTCGAGGCGATGGGCGTGCCCACCGGGGTCGACTTGGGCTGCTTGATGGCGGCGCGCGAAGCACTGCGGGCCGGTTTGCCGGGCGAAACGATCTACGGCATGACGCCCGAGGCCGGGCTGCCGCTGGGTTTCATCGATACCCACGGGCGCGCCGCGCCCGCGCTCAAAATGCAGCCATGAACCATCCAACGCGCACCCTGCCGCTGCAAGGCATCCGGGTGGTCGAATTCACCCACATGGTGATGGGCCCGACCTGCGGCATGATCCTGGCCGACCTGGGCGCCGAGGTCATCAAGGTCGAGCCGCTCGCGGGCGACAACACGCGCAAGCTGCTCGGCTCGGGCGCGGGCTTCTTCTCGATGTTCAACCGCAACAAATCGAGCCTGGCGGTCGACGTGAAGGACCCGCGCGGGCGCGAGATCGTGCTCAAGCTGGTTGCCGGCGCCGACATCTTCAGCGAGAACTTCAAGGGCGGCACGATGGCTCGTCTCGGCTTCGGCGCCGATGCGCTGCGCAAGCTCAACCCGCGCCTGATCTGCGTGTCGCACAAGGGCTTCCTGCCCGGGCCTTACGACCACCGCACCGCATTGGACGAAGTGGTGCAGATGATGGGCGGCCTGGCCTACATGACCGGGCCGGTGGGCCAGCCCTTGCGCGCCGGCACGAGCGTGAACGACATCATGGGAGGCATGTTCGGCGCGATCGGCGCACTCGCCGCGCTGCAGCAGCGCGACAACGCCAAGACCGGCACCGGCGTCGGCCAGGAGGTGCACAGCGCGCTGTTCGAGAACAACGTGTTCCTGGTCGCGCAGCACATGCAGCAGTTCGCCGTCACCGGCCAGGCCGCCGCGCCGATGCCCAGCCGCATCTCGGCCTGGGGCGTGTACGACGTGTTCACGGTGAAGAACGGCGAGCAGGTGTTCCTGGCGGCGGTGAGCGACACCCAGTGGGCGCTGCTGTGCGACGAGTTCGGGCTCAAAGACCTGCACGCCGATGCGCGCCTGCTCAGCAACAACCAGCGCGTGCTCGCGCGCGACTGGCTGATCCCGATGCTGCGCGAGCGCTTTGCGCCTTTCGGCGCCGCCGAGTTGAGTGCGCGCTTCGAGCAGCGCGGCCTGCCCTATGCGCCGATCACGCGCCCTGAAGAGCTGTTCGACGACCCGCACCTGCTCGCCACCGGCGGGCTGGCGCCCGTCACGTTGCCGGCCGATACGAGCGGCGCCGGCCGGGACATCGCCACCCGCACCGCGCTGCTGCCGCTGGCGCTGAACGGCGAACGGCTGCCCCTGCGCAAGGCGCCCCCAAGGCTCGGCGCCGACACCGACGCGCTGTTGCGAGAATTGGGCTATGGCCAGCTCGAAATCGCCGCGCTTCGCGAGGCCGGCGTGATCGGAGGCGGCGCGGCGCCGGGCGGCGTGGCGGACCCCGTTCACTAGGCCTGCGCCCGATTCGGCGCATCATCGCTGTCAGAACCCTCTACCGGAGCACAACAATGGCCGATCTGTTCGACAACCCCATGGGCCTGATGGGGTTCGAGTTCGTCGAGTTCGCTTCGCCCACCGCGAACCTGCTCGAACCCATCTTCGAAAAGCTCGGATTCACGCTGGTCGCGAAGCACCGCTCGAAAGACGTGGTGCTGTACCGCCAGGGGAACATCAATTTCATCGTCAACCGCGAGCCCAAGAGCGCGGCCTGGTACTTCGCCGCCGAACACGGCCCTTCGGCATGCGGCCTCGCGTTTCGCGTGAAAGATTCGCACAAGGCCTACGAGCGTGCGCTCGAACTCGGCGCGCAGCCGGTGTTCATGTCGACCGGCCCGATGGAATTGCGCCTGCCGGCCGTGAAAGGTATCGGCGGCGCACCGCTGTACCTGATCGACCGCTTCGAGGAAGGCAAGGCGATCTACGACATCGATTTCGACTTCCTGCCCGGCGTCGACCGCCACCCCAAAGGCCACGGATTCAAGACGGTGGACCACCTCACGCACAACGTCTACCGCGGCCGCATGGCGTACTGGGCCGGCTTCTACGAGAAGCTGTTCAACTTCCGCGAAGCGCGCTACTTCGACATCAAGGGCGAGTACACCGGCCTCACGTCCAAGGCGATGAGCGCACCCGACGGGCTGATCCGCATCCCGCTCAACGAAGAGGCGTCGAAGTCGACCGGCCAGATCGAGGAGTTCCTGATGAAGTTCAACGGCGAAGGCATCCAGCACATCGCGCTGTCCACCGACGACATCTTCGCCAGCGTCGACAGCCTGCAGTTGGCCGGCATTCCGGTGCTCACCGCGCCGTCGTCCACCTATTACGAGATGCTCGACGAACGCCTGCCCGGCCACGGCCAGCGGATCAGCGAGTTGCAGACGCGCGGCATCCTGATGGACGGCAGTGTCGACCCAGGCGTCAACGGTGGCCGCCCGCGCCTGCTGCTGCAGATCTTCTCGGAAACACTGCTCGGGCCGGTGTTCTTCGAGTTCATTCAGCGCAAAGGCGACGAAGGTTTCGGCGAGGGCAATTTCAAGGCCCTGTTCGAATCGCTCGAGCGCGACCAGCTCAAGCGCGGCGTGATCCAGGCTGCATGAGGCCGCCGATGAACCCCACCCTTGATCACACGCTGGACCCGGCGCTGCAAAGCTGGGTCGAATCGGCGAATGCGGCCGACACCGACTTCCCGCTGCAGAACCTGCCGTTCGGGCGCTTTCGCCGTGCCGACGACGCCGACTGGCAGATCGGCGTGGCGATCGGCGACCAGGTGCTCGATCTGCGCCGTGCCGGCGTGATCGACAGCGGCGACATGAACCACCTGATGCGCCTGCCACGCGGCGCGCGCCTGGCGTTGCGACGCGCGCTTTCCGACGGTCTGCGCCTCGGCAGCGCGAAACAGGCGCGCTTTCGCGATGCCCTGGTGGCGCAGACCAGCGTCCAGCTCGGCGTGCCGTGCACGATCGGCGACTACACCGATTTCTACACCGGCATCCACCACGCGAACACGGTGGGCAAGCTGTTCCGCCCCGACCAGCCGCTGATGCCGAACTACAAATGGGTGCCGATCGGCTACCACGGCCGGGCCTCGTCGATCAACGTCAGCGGCAGCAGCTTCCACCGACCGAACGGGCAACGCCGCGGCGCCGACGATTCGCAGCCGCTGTTCGGGCCGAGCACGCGGCTGGACTACGAACTCGAACTCGGCGTCTTCATCGGCCCGCCCAATCTTCAGGGCGAAGCCATTCCGATCGCACAGGCCGAAGAGCATGTGTTCGGCATCGCGCTGTTCAACGACTGGAGCGCGCGCGACATCCAGGCTTGGGAGTACCAGCCGCTCGGGCCCTTTCTGGCGAAGAATTTCGCCAGCACGGTGTCGCCGTGGATCGTGACGCTCGAAGCGCTCGCGCCGTTTCGCCGGCCGTTCAGCCGGCCCAGCGGCGACCCCGAGCCCCTGCCCTACCTCGACTCCGAAGCGAACCGCGAACAGGGCGTGATCGCGATCGACCTCGAGGTCTGGCTGCAGACCGCAGCGATGCGCGCCAGCGGCCACGCCGGCGACCTGCTGTCGCGCTCCAACTTCACCGACGCCTACTGGACCGTGGCCCAGCTGGTCGCGCATCACACCGTGAACGGCTGCAACCTGGCCAGCGGTGACCTGCTGGGCACCGGCACCTTGTCGGGTGCCGCGGCGGGCCAGGCGGGTTCGCTGCTGGAACTCACGAACGGCGGCAAGACGCCGCTTCGGCTCTCGAATGGCGAGGCGCGCACCTGGCTGGACAATGGCGACAGCGTGATCCTGCGCGCCTCATGCACACGCGACGGCGCGCGCCGCATCGGCTTCGGTGAATGCCGGGGCACGGTGCTCGCGGCCCGCAGGCCGGCGTAGGCGCCATGGATCGTCTCAGCGACGCCGCCGCCACCGAGCTGTTGCGCGGCCTGCCGCACTGGCGCCATGCGAAGGAACGCGGCGGCACGATCACGCGCGAGCTGGTGTTCACCGATTTCGTCCAGGCCTTCGGCTTCATGACGCAGGTCGCGCTGGAGGCCGAGAAGCGCGGCCACCATCCGGAGTGGCACAACGTCTACAACCACCTGAGCATCACGCTGACCAGCCATGACGTGAACGGTTTGTCGATGCGCGACATCGAACTCGCGCGCACGATCGACCAGGCGTTCGAACGGCTGGCGCCGCCGGCTTGAACCGTTGCTGGCTCGAACCTCAGCGCGCCCACAGGCACACCATGCTCAGGCAACTCAACCAGATTGAAAGACACGGCCTGGCCGCCGCCGATGACCAGCGCCCCAAGAATCCCGACTGGACCATCGATCAGGGCTGGCAGCACTACACCGCGCAGGACCACGCGGTGTGGAAGACCCTCTTCGAACGCCAGAGCCAATTGCTGCTGGGGCGCGCCTGCGATCAATTCGTCGCTGGCATGCGCGACCTGCCGCTTTGCGCCGATCAGATTCCCGACTTCCGGGAACTCTCCGACGTGCTGATGCAGCGCACCGGCTGGCAGGTGGTGGCGGTGCCCGGGCTGGTGCCCGACGAGGTGTTCTTCGAGCACCTGGCAAACCGGCGCTTTCCGGCCGGCCATTTCATCCGCAAGCCGCACGAGCTCGACTACCTGGAAGAACCCGACGTCTTCCACGACGTGTTCGGCCATGTGCCGATGCTGATGAACCCGGCGATCGCCGACTACATCCAGGCCTATGGCCTAGGCGGCCTGCGCGCGCAGCAACTCGGCGTGCTCGACAAGCTGGCGCGCGTCTACTGGTACACGGTCGAGTTCGGCCTGGTCCAGCAGCCCGAAGGCCTGCGCATCTATGGCGCAGGCATCGCGTCGTCGGCCACCGAAAGCGTCTTTGCGCTCGACGATGCGTCGCCGAACCGGCTGCGCTTCGAGCTCGAACGCGTGATGCGCACCCACTACCGCATCGACGACTTCCAGGAAACCTACTTCGTCATCGGCAACCTGGATGAACTGCTGGCGCTCGCGCAGATCGACTTCGGCCCGATCTACCAGAACGTGCTGGGCCGCAGCGACTACACGCCCGGCGACGTGCTGGTGAACGACGGCGTGCTCCGCCGTGGCAGCGGCCACTATCACCAGGCCAAACGGCGCTCCACAGCGAGGAAACCACCATGAACTTCACCGGGCGCCATGTCCTCATCACCGGCGCCGCCGGCAACCTCGGCCGCGCCGTCGCTCAGGCCTTTGCGGCGCAGGGCGCGGCGCTGGTGCTGGCCGACCTGAAACCCGAGGCGCTGCAGGCGACGTTCGGCACTGAGAGCGCCGACCAGCGGTTCCTCGGCGTCAACCTGCTCGAGCGAGAAGCGGTGGCGGTGGCCGTCGGCGGCGTGCTTGCAAGCATTGGCCGCATCGACGTGCTGTGCCACCTCGCCGGTGGGTTCCGCATGGGCGAGGCGGTGCATGAAACGAGCGGCGCCACATGGGACTGGCTGCTCGACCTGAACGCGCGCACGCTGCTGCACGCGGCCGGCGCCGTGGTGCCGCACATGCTGGCGGCGGGCGGCGGGCGCATCGTCACGGTCGGCGCTTTTTCGGCGCGCCAGGGCCTGGCGGCGATGGGCGCCTACACGGCAGCGAAGGCGAGCGTGATCCGCCTGACCGAGGCCATGTCGGCCGAATTGCGCGAGAAGAACATCAATGTGAACTGCGTACTGCCAACCGTCATCGACACGCCGCAAAACCGTGCTGCGATGCCCGACGCCGACCCCGTACGCTGGGTCGCGCCCGCCGATCTGGCACAGGTCATCGTGTTCCTGGCCAGCGACGCAGCGCGCGCCGTTCACGGGGTGGCGTTGCCAGTGACCGGGTTGAGTTGAGACGCCGGGCAGCCTGCCACGGGCGGTGCGCCCGGTCCGGCCATGCTGCCCCTGTCGCGCACCAGCGTGCCTCCGAATGGTCGCGTTTGCGCAAATTTCACGCTCCACCGGCCACATCTGAGCGCCAGCCGGCGAAAGTTCATTGCCCTGGCTCTGTCTGTGCGGGCAGACTCCATAGCCGGCCCAATGGACTGCATTGGCGGTATCGACAAGCACTCGCGAAAAACATGACGACAAGCAACTACTGGGCAATGTTGGTATTGGCGGCGCTGGCCGGCGCCGTGCTGGGCAGTGGACTGACCTGGCGCGCCGCGCAGCGGCAGCTGGCGTCGCGGCTCAAAGTCACCGCTTCGGAGTTGAAGCAGCTGCATGCCACCGAGGCCAAGGAATTGCGCGCCGCGCAGACGCGTGCGCAGTCCGAGCTGGACCAGGCACGCGCCTCGTTCAAGCGCCAACTCGCCAGCGCCGCCGAAGGCCCACGCGCAGCCGCGCTGAAAGCCGAAGAGCGCCTGCGCGCGGCCTACGACGAAATGGACCGCTTGCGCCGTGAGTCCAGCCGCGCCGCCAAGGCCGACTCGGATTCGGATTCGAACGACGGTTTCGCCGCCACGCGGCCGATGCCCGAAACCAGCTGAGCCAGCGACAGCGGCCGGCACCGTCGCGGCCGCTTCAGACCGAACAGGCAGAACAGGCAGAACACACCGTGGGATCGATGCAGCGCGCATCGATGCGACTGCGCCTAGGGGCAAACCACAAGTCGTTCGCGCGTCATCCGCATTGACACGCTGCTGAGCTTCCGATTCAATGGGCTCGGTCACCTGACCGGCGCGCGGCAACGTTCAGAAGCGCCTGGGCCGACGTGGACGAACAACCCCTTGGAGGAGACCATGCACCATTTCCTGCGCGCCACAATGCGCGGCGTCGCTGCGCTGACGGCCAGCGTCTGTTTCGGCGCCGCGGCCCAGGCGCCGATCACATTGCACGGCGCCTCGCAGTTCAACGACGACCATGCCTTCACGAAAGCGCTCGTCAAGTTCGAGCAACTGGTCAAGCAGTACTACGGCAAGCCGATCAATTTCGTGCTGCACAAGAACAGCGAACTCGGCCTGGAGAAGGACTACTTCGCGTATATGAACCAGGGTGTATCGGTGGACTACGCGATCGTCTCGCCGGCACACATGTCGACGTTTTCCAAGGCAGCGCCTTTCATCGATGCACCGTTCCTGTTCCGCGACCTCGACCACTGGAACAAGGTGCTCGACGCCGACACGCTCAAGCCGGTGGCCGATGAAGTGGCGGCCAAGGCCGACGTGATGCTGATCGGCTACGCCGGCGGTGGCACGCGCAACATCTTCGCGAACAAGCCGGTGCGCAACCTGGCCGAGATGAAAGGCCTGAAGGTTCGCGTGCAGGGCGCGCCGATCTGGAGCAAGACCTTCGCCGCCACCGGCATGTCGCCCACCGTGATCGCCTACAACGAGGTTTACAACGCGATCCAGAATGGCGTGATCGCCGCGGGCGAGAACGAAGCCGCGGGCGTGGAGCAGATGAAGTTCTTCGAAGTCGGCCCGAACCTGAACATGACGCAGCACGCGATCACGATCCGGCCGCTGGCGTTTTCCGGCAAGACGTACAAGAAGCTGCCGGCCGACCTGCAAGCCGCCGTGGTGCGCGCCGGCAAGGAAGCCGGCGCCTTTGGCCGCCAGATCGAATCGAGCGAGGACTCGGCCAAGCTCGACGCGATGGAGAAAGCCGGCAAGCTCAAGCGCATCCCCTTCGCCGACCGCGCGGCGATGAAGAAGCTGGTCGATCCGGTGATGATCGACTACGCGAAGGAAATCGGCGCCGAGGCGATTCTGGCGAAGATCAACTCGCTGTAGTGTCGCCAGCGAAGTCCAGCCGAACTACAGCGTCATGCCGGCGAAAGCCAGCATCCACTGGTCCGGTTCGCGCTTCTCGCAGACTGCCCACAGGCCTCCCGAAACGATGGATCCCGGCTTTTGCCGGGATGACAAGGTTGCTGCGGCGCTCAGCGTCCGACCAGGAACTCAAGCATGCGCAACTTCATCGCCGCCTACGGCCGGCTGCTCGACATGCTGCTCGTTGCAACGGTGGCGGTGCTCATCGTTCCCGTCAGCCTGCAAATCTTCTCGCGCTTCACAGCACTCATCCCGAGCTACATCTGGACCGAGGAGATGGCGCGCTTCTTCTTCATCTGGATGGTCATGATCGGCTCGATGGTGGGCATTCGCGACGGCGCGCACTTCGACGTCGACCTGTGGCCTGAGCTGAGGCCACGTGCCAACGCGCTGCTGCGCATCGTCGGCAACGTCTTCATTCTGGTCTTCGCGCTGGTCTTCATCTGGTACGGCATCCGGTTCGTGCAGTTCGGCTGGAGCCAGAACTCCGAACTCGCCGAACTGCCGATGCCCTTCATCTTCGCCGCCTGGCCGCTGGCGGGCCTGACCTGGGTGCTGTTTCTCGGCGAGCGCTTCATCGCCGACATTCGCACCCTTGGCAGCCAGGAGGCTGAATGATGGGGGGCGGCGCCGCACTCACGCCGGCGATCGCAGCGCTGCTGCTGTTCGGCGTGTTCTTCGCGCTGATGTTTCTGCGCGTGCCGGTGGCGTTCGCGCTCGGCCTGGCATGCCTGCCGGTGATGATCATCGAGCCGCGCCTGTCGCCGATGATCCTGTTCAACGAGACGTTCAAGTCGTACAACTCGTTCATCCTGCTGGCGGTGCCGTTCTTCCTGCTGACGGCCAACCTGATGAACGTGGGCGGCATCACCGATCGGCTGGTGCGGCTTTCGCGCGACCTGGTCGGCCACCTGCCCGGCGGACTGGCGCAGGTGAACGTGGTGCTGTCGATCTTCTTCGCCGGCATCTCGGGTTCGTCGACGGCGGACGCGGCGAGCCAGGGCAAGATCTTCATTGAGGCGCAGGTGAAGGAGGGCTACGACCTGTCGTTCTCGGTCGCGATCACCGCCGTGTCGGCCGTGCTGGCGGTGATCATCCCGCCGTCGATCCTAATGATTGTCTGGGGCGGCACGCTGTCGGTGTCGATCGGCGCGCTGTTTCTCGCCGGCATCCTGCCGGGCCTGCTGCTCGGCGCGGTGCAGATGGCCACGGTGCACGTCTACGCGAAGTTGCGCAACTACCCCAAGTACCCCCGATCGAACCTCAAGGAGGTGGTGGTCGCGCTCGCAATTGCGGTACCAGCGTTGATGACGCCCGTCATCATCATCGGCGGCAAGGTGTTCGGCTGGTTCACCGCCACCGAATCGGCGGCGATTGCGGTGCTCTACGCGGGCGCGCTGTCGATCTTCATCTACCGCGAGATGAGCGGCAGACAACTCAACGGCGCACTGCTCGACACCGGCAAACTCGCCGCGGTGGCGCTGTTTTGCGTCGGCACGGCCAGCGCGTTCGGCTGGCTGCTGGCGTATTACCAGATCCCGAAGGCGCTGCTCGCCGGCGTGGGCTCGTGGGGCATGGGCATCACCGCGACGGGTTTTTTCATCGCCGCATGTTTCCTGGTGGTGGGCTGTTTTCTCGATGCGATACCCGCCATCATCATCGTGGGCACGATCCTCGAGCCGTTGGCGCGTGCCGTGCACATGGACCCGGTGCACTTCGCGATGGTGGGCATCATCTCGCTCGCGTTCGGCCTGGTCACGCCGCCGTACGGGCTGTGTCTGATGATCTCGTGTGCGATCGCCAAAGTGCGATTGCGGGTCGTGATCAAAGACGTGATGATCATGCTGATGCCGATGCTGGGCGTGCTGGCGCTGACGATCGTCTTCCCCGAGATCATCCTGGTCCTGCCGCGCCTGGTGTCGCCCGAGTTCCTCAAGTAGCTCGCGCCCGCGCACAAACATCGGAGCGAGGCCGCGAGTCAGCATTCGCTTGACGCAGCGGGTTCGCGAAGCAAGAATGAATTCCATCAACAACGATGAGGAGACGTTCATGAACCGAGACTCGGCCGCACGGCCGCACCGGGGTACCGAGGCGAACCTGTTGATGCGCATCGCTGCGGCGCTGCTTGCGGGCGCCGCTCTGCTGGCGCCGGGTGCGGCCGCCTACGCCCACGATGACGATGACCACGGCCGCGACGGCGACGCCGCGCTCTGGACGATGATCCGCAAGGCGCGCGTCATCGATCTTTCGCACACCTGGGACGCGAAGTCACCGATCGCCGGCGTGAACCCGCCCTATTCGTTCTCGCTTGCAGCCACGCATGCTGCCACGCGCGGCACCTTCGGCGACGAGCGCCAGCTCTCGTTCACTTCCGAGATCATGAGCTGGAGCGGCCAGCACGGCGCGCCGAGCATCGATGCGATCGGGCACATCGGCCGCGATGGCAAGCTGTTCGGTGGCGTCGATGCGGCGGCCGCGACAACCGATCCTAACGGCCTCGGCGCAAGCGGCACCGGCGCCCACCTGGCGATCGACAAGTTCCCGAACGACCTGCTCATCAACCGCGGCGTGCTGCTCGATGTCGCGCGCTGGGTGCAAGGCGATTCTTCCCCGCTGCCGCCGACCTTCGAGATCACCGCAGCACACTTGAAAGACGCCGCGCGCCGCCAGCACGTTCGGCTGCGCAAGGGCGACACGGTCTTCATCCGAACCGGCTGGGGGCAACATTTCGCAGGCGACAGCGCCACCTATTCCGGCAACGGCTCACCCGGCCCGGGCCTGGACGCGGCGGAGTACCTGATCAAGGTCGGCGCGCGCGTGGTGGGCAACGACACGCTCACGTTCGAGCAGCGCCCACCGATCACGCTGACGCCGAAGTTCCAAGTGTTCCCGGTGCACATGCGTCTGATCGCCGATTCGGGTGTGTTCATCATCGAGAACCTGAATCTCGAAGAACTCTCGGCTGCACGCGCCTACGAATTCACCGTCGTCACGCCGCCGATCAAGGTGCGCGGCGGCACCGGTTCGGCATTGCGCGCCTTTGCACTGGTTCCCAAGAGCGGCCGCTGAGGTCGACGCCCAAACACGCGGCCACCAGCATGGCGCTCGGTCTTGAAGCGATCGGATCTTCAATGCTGCGCACGACGTGCCGCTGCTGGGTGCGCTCAAACATCGTCGTTGGCGCCGGTACAACCGGGGTAGCCGCTACGATGGCATGATCATGGCGACGATCCGCTTCAGGCTCTTCGAGAATCTCTACAAGGATTCGGTGACGCTAATGCAGCTCGGCGCGCAGCTTCGCGAGCGCGACGGCATCGCGCAGGCCTCTTGCCTGATGGCCACCCCCGCGAACCTGGAACAACTTCAGCACGCCGATCTCGCGATCGACACCCAGGCGTCGGTCTGCGACCTGCTGGTCGTCGTGCGCGGCGAAACCGCGGCTTGCGACGAAGCGATCGCCGCGGCCGATGTCTTCCTGCACGCCTCGGGCCCGGCGGCGTGCGGCGCAAGCGTCGCGTTTTCATTGCCGTTGACTTCGCTCGCCCTGGGTCTGGAGCGCGCGCCCGACGCCGACCTCGCGCTGATTTCGGTGCCCGGCGACTATGCCGCCGCCGAGGCCATGAAAGCGCTGGCGCTGGGGCTTCATGTCATGCTGTTCTCGGACAACGTGTCGCTCGCCGACGAACGCGCGATCAAGTTGTACGCGCGCGACCGAGGCCTGCTGGTGATGGGGCCGGACTGCGGCACCGCGATCGTCAACGGCGTGCCGCTCGGGTTTGCAAACGTCGTGCGGCACGGCGACATCGGCCTCGTCGCTGCGTCGGGCACCGGTCTGCAGGAGGTCACCTGCCGCATCCACAACCTGGGCGGCGGCGTGTAGCAGGCGCTCGGCACCGGTGGGCGCGACCTGAAGGAAGAGATCGGCGGCATCACGATGCTGCAAGGCCTGGCCGCACTCGCCGCGGATCCGCAGACGCGCGTGATCGTGCTGATCTCCAAACCACCCTCACCGCAGATCGCCCGCCAGATCGAGGTGGCCGCGAGCGCTGCCGGCAAGCCCGTCGTGGTGCATTTCCTCGGCGCCACGCCGCAAGCCATACCGACCGGTCTGGTTGCTGCGGCGTCGTTGCGCCATGCCGCCGATGTGGCAGTGGCACTCGCCAACGGCAAGGCGCCGCCCGGGCCATCGGCAACGCTCGGCGAGGCCGCCGTCGCGGCGATCGAATACCGTGCCGCCGCGATGGCACCAATCCAGCATGCGGTGCGCGCGCTGTTCACCGGCGGCACATTCTGCTACGAGGCCCAGCTGGCGTTCCTTGCGCGCGGCCTGCCGTGCAGCTCGAACGCCGCGGTCGACGGCGCGCTGCCGTTCGCGGGGCACGTGGACAGTGCCATGAACGGCCACGTGTTCCTCGACCTCGGTGACGACGACTACACCCGTGGGCGGCCACACCCGATGATCGACCCGACGCTGCGCGACGCCGCCGTGCGCGCGCAGGGCACCGATGCGCAGACCGCGGCGATCCTGTTCGACGTCGTGCTGGGCTATGGTTCGCACGCGAATCCTGCTGCCGGGCTGGCGCGCGCCCTCGTCGACGCACAAAGCGACGCCCGCGCGCACGGCCGGGCGCTCGCGATGATCGGCCACGTCTGCGGCACCGATGGTGACCCGCAGGACAAGGCGGCTCAGATTCAGCAGCTGGAAGCCGCCGGCGCGCTCATCGTCGGCAGCAATGTCGAGGCGGCGTCGCTGGCGGCGCATCTCGCGCTGCACCTGAATGCACGGCGCGCCTAGGAGAACACGATGGCGGCGCATTCGCTGTTCAAGGGCACACTGAGCGTGATCAACGTCGGCGTCAAGGGCTTCGGCGACAACGTCGTCGTCGCCGGAGGCGAATGCGTGTCACTCGATTGGCAGCCGCCTGCCCAGGGGAGCCGCGATGGCGGCTGGGCGCTTGCCACCATCCTCAATCACCCGCTGGTCGAGCAGGCCAACGCCATCGCGCTGGCCCGTTTCATCGACGCCCACCCTGTGCTGACCGGCATCGCCACAGCGCGCGACGTGCTGCCGGGCATGGCGGGCGGGCGCCGGCTGATCGTGCACGCGGGGCCGCCGATCGCATGGGGCGCGATGTGCGGGCCGATGCGCGGCGCGGTGCTGGGTGCGGTGGTGCTCGAAGGCTGGGCCGATTCGGTGGACGGTGCGCAACGCCTCGTCGCCAGCGGCGCGATTGACCTCGAACCGTGCCACCACCAGGCGGCGGTGGGGCCGATGGCCGGCATCATCAGCCCGTCGATGCCGCTGTTCGTGGTCGAGAACCGCGCCACCGGCCGGCGCGCGTACAGCAACTTCAACGAAGGCCTGGGCAAGGTGCTGCGCTTCGGCGCGAACGGGCCCGAGGTCCTCGCGCGCCTGCGCACGATGGCCAACGTCGTCGCGCCGACGCTCGCCGCTGCGCTGGCGCGCAGTGGCGCCATCGAACTCAAGCCGCTGATGGCGCAGGCGCTCAACATGGGCGACGAAGTTCACAACCGCAACGCCGCTGCGACGGCGCTGTTCATCAAGCGCATCGCGCCGACGCTGATCGAAGCCGACGTATCGCGCGCCGACGCTGCGACGACGCTGGCGTTCATCGCCGGCAACGACCATTTCTTCCTCAATCTGTCGATGGCCGCGTGCAAGGCGATGTGTGACGCCGCGGCGGGTGTGCCCGGCAGCTCGATGGTGACGGCGATGGCACGCAACGGCGTCAACTTCGGCGTGCGCCTTGCAGGCACCGGCGACACCTGGTTCGAGGCGCCCGCCAATCCGGTCGACGGCCTTTACTTCCCCGGCTACTCAATCGCCGATGCCGCAGCCGATCTGGGCGATTCGTCGATCACCGAGACCGCGGGCGTCGGCGGCTTCGCGATGGCCGCCGCACCCGCGATCGTCAAATTCGTCGGTGGCACTGCAACCGACGCGATCCACCACAGCCTGCGCATGCGCGCGATCACGCTCGGCGCGAACCCGTCGTTCACGCTGCCGGCGCTCGATTTCGCCGCCTGCGCCGCCGGTATCGACGCGCGCAAGGTGGTCGACTGCGGCGTGCTGCCGGTCATCAACAGCGGCATCGCGCACCGCGAAGCGGGCGTCGGGCAGATCGGCGCGGGTGTCACGACGGCGCCGATGGCGTGTTTCGCATCCGCGGTGACGGCGTTGGCGCGCAGCATCGCCAACATCGGAAGCCACTCATGACCAAACCCCTCGCCGTCGTCGCCGTCGGCGGCAACGCACTGATCCGCGACGACCAGCACATGGCGCTGGCCGACCAGTACGACGCGGTCTGTACCACCGCCACGCACGTGGCCGACATGATCGTCGCGGGTTGGAACGTGGTGCTGACGCATGGCAATGGCCCGCAGGTCGGCTTCATCCTGCGGCGCTCTGAAATCGCCGACGGGCAGGTGCCCACCGTGCCGGTGCAATATGCGGTCGGCGACACGCAGGGTGCGATCGGCTTCATGTTCCAGAATGCGCTCGGCAATGCGCTGCAGCAGCGCGGCATCCGCATCCCGGTCGTCACGCTGGTCACGCAGACGCTGGTCGATCGGCGTGACCCGGCCTTCACGAACCCCGACAAGCCGATCGGCTCGTTCCTCACCGAAGCGGTCGCGCATCAGCTTGCCGCGCAGCTGGGCTGGACCGTGATGCAGGACGGCGACCGCGGCTGGCGGCGCACGATCGCATCGCCGCAACCGAAACGCGTGATCGAGGCACCGATCATCGAGCGGCTCGCGCGCGAAGGCGTGCTGATCATCGCGTGTGGCGGCGGCGGCATCGCCGTCGAGGAGCTCGACAACGGCGAGCTGCACGGCCTCGAGGCGGTGATCGACAAAGACCGCGCGTCGGCACTGCTGGCCGTCCAGATGAAGGCCGAGCTGCTGATGATTCCGACCGGCGTGCCGCGCGTCGCGATCCGCTTCGGCCAGCCGGGCGAGACCTGGCTCGACAAGATCACGACCGCGCAGGCTGAAGCCTACGCCGCCGAAGGGCATTTCGGCGCCGGCAGCATGGGCCCGAAGATCGAGGCGCTGCTGAAGTTCGTCAAGGGCCGCCCCGGCGGGCGCGGCGTGATCACGAACGCCGAGAACATCGCGCGCGCCTTGCGCGGCGAGACCGGCACCTGGATCGAAGGCTGACCGAACCCCGAGGACACCGAAGTGGAAACAACCCTGCTGGCCGTCAACGGCACGTTGATGCGCGGACTCGAACTCAACCCCAACATGCTTGGCGCCGGCGCGAGCTTCGTTCGCGAAGACCAGACCGATGCGTGTTATCGCCTCTGGTCGATCGGCGACCGCCATCCCGCGATGCAGCGCACGCCGGGTGCGGGCACCCGCGTGGCGCTCGAGATCTGGGCCGTGCCGCCGGCCGGGCTGGCCGGCATCCTGAACAACGAACCTCCGGGTCTCGCGATCGGCAAGGTGGTGCTGAAGGACGGCTCGATCGTTCTGGGCGTGCTGGGCGAACCCTTTCTGTGCGAAGGGCAACGCGAGATCACCGCGTTCGGCGGCTGGCGCGCGTACACCGCATCGCTGCCCGACAGCAAGACGCGCTGAGATCCGGGCTGGCGGCGCTGGCGGCCCGAGCAGGCAGCCGACAACGCTGCCGAAGCAATCGTCCCGCATGCGCATAAACCAGTATGCGCATCAGCCACCCGAGTAGCAGAATGATTCGCGGCGCCGGTGCCTGCGTGTGAACGTTGGGTTGGCGCTTGCTGCGCGTGGCACAGGAAATGCATGCGCACTTTCCCGCCATAACAAAGGAGACAACATGAATGCTGGCACCACTGCAGGTGCGGTACGTCTTTGGGTCCCGGGCGACTGGAACGGCTTCTTCGGCCTGTTCACCAACGTACTGCTCAACGTCATCGTCCTGACCGGCCTGTGCCTCGGGGTCGTTCAACTGCCCGCCGATACCGTGTTCGGGCGCATCCTGCCCGCACTCGGCATCGCGCTGCCGCTGGGCAACCTGTTCTACGCCTACCTCGCCTGGCAACTCAGCAAGGCCGAGGGCCGCAGCGACGTGACGGCGATGCCGTACGGCCCGAGCGTGCCGCACATGTTCATCGTCGTGTTCCTGATCATGCTGCCGGTGTATCTGGAAACGAAGGATCCGCTGCTTGCCTGGTCCGCGGGACTCGCCTGGTGCTTCATCATCGGCGTGATCGTGCTGCTCGGCGCCTTTGTCGGGCCGCAGATTCGTGCGATGACGCCACGCGCGGCGATGCTGGGCACGCTGGCCGGAATTTCGATCTCGTTCATTTCGATGCGCCCGGCGTTCCAGATGTGGGAAACGCCGTGGATCGGCCTGGCGTGTTTCGCGATCGTGTTGATCGCGTGGACCGCGAACCTGCGCATGCCGGGCGGCCTGCCGGGAGGGCTGGTGGCGGTGATCGTCGGCTCGGCGATCGGCTGGGGCGTATCGCTCGCCGGTTTCAGCGATTTGATGAAGAGCGAGGCGCTCGTCAAGTCGCTGGGCCAGTTTGGTCTGCATTTGCCGGTGCTCTCCGGCGACGTCTGGGCCGGCCTGGGCAAGATCGCGCCGCTGCTCGTCACCGCGATTCCGCTGGGCATCTACAACTTCACCGAGGCGATGAACAATGTCGAGAGCGCCTCGGCCGCGGGCGACAACTACAACCTGCGCAAGATCCTGTTGGCCGACGGCTTGGGCGCGGTGGTCGGTTCGATGCTCGGCAGCCCGTTCCCACCCGCGGTCTACATCGGCCACCCGGGCTGGAAAGCGGTGGGCGGGCGCATCGGCTATTCGCTCGCCACCGGTGTCGCGATCGCGCTCGTGTGCTTCCTCGGCCTGACCGCGCTGCTGCTCGCGCTGATCCCGTTGGTGGCGATCCTGCCGATCCTGCTCTACATCGGCCTGGTGATCGGCGCGCAGGCGTTCCAGGCGTCGCCCGCCAAACACGCGCCGGCGGTGATCCTCGCGCTCATCCCGAACATCGCCGAATGGGCGAAGACGCAGATCGACGGCGCGCTCGGCGCCGCGGGAACGAACGCCGCCGCGCTGGGCATGGACAAGCTCGCCGGTTTCGGTGTGCTGTACAGGGGGTTGGAGTCGGTGGGCGGCGGCTCGGTGCTCGCCGGCATGGTGCTCGGTGCGATGGCGGTCTACGTCATCGACAACAAGATGCGCCACGCCGCCGGCTGGGCGTTTGCCGGCGCGGCGCTGTCGTACATCGGCCTGATCCACGGCGCGCAGCTCGGCTGGGCGGTGTCGCCGCTGGTGGCGCTGGGGTATGTGATGTTTGGTGCAACCTGCCTAATTCTCGGGCGCGGGCAGCCGAACAATCCAGCCGCGGATTGACCTGCAGCGCCGCTCCCGCCCAACCCAGGGCGCGCAGCGGCGCTAGCTGCGCAATGCGGCGAGCGCGCGTTTGGAGTCGGACACCCAGCCGAACAGCGCGCCCTGCGCTTTCACCATCTCGAGCGCGACGCGCTGGAACTCGGGGAAGTACGAGCCGACGCAGTCCGAAAGCACGACGCATTCGTAGCCGCGGTCGTTCGCCTCGCGCACCGTGGTGGTGACGCACACCTCGGTGGTGACGCCGCAGACGATCAACGACTTGATGCCGCGGTTGTGCAGGATCAGGTCGAAGTCGGTGGCGCAGAACGCGCCCTTGCCCGGCTTG
>JANNKS010000497.1:0-3086 GCA_031396425.1 Rhizobacter sp.
CCGCGCGACATACTCTTATAGACCACCGGGGGGGGGGCGCGTTCTCGGGGCCGGTCTTTCCCCGGTGTGTGTGGTTCTATCCCGCGGCGGGTGGTTTCCCCCCCGGCCGCATGCCGCACATGGTGGAACGCATCGCGCTGTTCTATGAAGACGAGCTGGCGCGCTGGATCGACTGGTTCACGCGCCTGTTCGAACCCGCGCTGATGGTGCTGGTGGGCGCGCTGGTCGGGCTGATCGTGGTGCTGCTGTACCTGCCGATCTTCGAACTCGCGGAGAACGTCAAATGAGTCGTCGCCACCGCGCTTCGAAGCACCAGCCTGCGCTGATTTGCCGCAGGCACAGGCACTGCTTCGAGGCATTTAAAAAGCTAGCATGGACCGTGTCATCGCGGGTGCCTTCCTCATGAAACTGGTCGATGCGCCGAACGCTTTCCGCGTCGAACCGCTGCCTGCCGACGCGTTGGCGGCGGCACGCCTTCAAGCACGTGCTTCGGGAACCCGGGTCGTCGATGCACTGGAGGCGATCGCCGGTCTGGCGCCGGCCGAATTCACGCGCAGGCTCGCCGCCACGGTGCGTTTCCAGGCCGTCAGCATGGACGACCTGCACCGGCTGCAGTCGGCGTTCGACGTGCTGCCGTTCGCCGAAGCGATGCAGCACGAGTGCGTCGCGCTGCGCGAGCCCTCGGGCGCGCTGCTGGTCGTGTTCGGTGACCCGTTTGACGCCGACGTGCGAGCCTGGGCCGAAGAGCGAATAACAGTGCAATTCGGTTTCCGGCTTGCGCAGCCGGCCGACATTCGCGCCTACCTGTCGCGCCACGAGGAATCGATGCGCGCGATGGATTCGGTGCTGGGTGCTTCGCTGCCGGGGGACACCACACTGGCCGAGGCGGTGGAATCGCTGTCGATTGCCTCGATCAGCGAGGACGACAGCCCGGTCGTCAAACTCGTCAGTTCGACGATCTACGACGCGTTGAAATCGCTCGCGAGCGACATCCACGTCGAAACCACCGCAACCGGGCTGACGATCAAGTACCGCATCGACGGCGTGCTGGTGACGGTGGGCAACATCGCCAGCACCGAGATCGCGGAGCAGGTGCTGTCGCGCATCAAGGTGATGGCCGAGCTCGACATCTCGGAGCGTCGCCTGCCGCAGGACGGGCGCTTCAAGGTGTCGGTGAAGGGGCGTGCGATCGACTTCCGCGTCTCGGTGATGCCCAGCATCTTCGGCGAAGACGCGGTGCTGCGCATCCTGGATAAACAGGCGCTGACCGACCAGCTCTCGGGGCTGCAGCTGGGCAACCTCGGGTTCGACGCCGAAAGCATCGAGCGCATCCGCTGGCTCGCTCGCGAGCCTTACGGCATGCTGCTCGTCACCGGCCCGACCGGCAGCGGCAAGACGACCACGCTCTACGCCGTGCTGACCGAGATGAACAGCGGGCTGGACAAGATCGTCACGATCGAAGACCCGGTCGAGTATCAGCTGCCGGGCGTGCTGCAGATTCCCGTCAACGAGAAGAAGGGCCTGACCTTTTCGCGCGGGCTGCGCTCGATCCTGCGCCACGACCCCGACCGCATCCTGGTGGGCGAGATCCGCGACCCCGAGACCGCCGAAATCGCGGTGCAGGCAGCGCTGACCGGCCACCTCGTCTACACCACCGTGCACGCGAACAACGTGTTCGACGTGATCGGCCGCTTCAAGCACATGGGGGTGGAGCCCTACACCTTCGTCTCGGCGATGAACGGCATCGTCGCGCAGCGCCTGATCCGCAAGGTGTGCGGCGAGTGTGCGGTCGAGCAGCGTCCCGACGATGAGCTGCTCGCCGCCTCGGGACTGACGCGCGAGCGCGTCGAGGGCTTCAGCTTCCGCGTCGGCCGCGGCTGCGGGCGCTGCCGCGGCACCGGCTATCGCGGGCGGCGCGCGATCGCAGAGATCCTGTTGCTGAACGACGAGCTGCGTGAACTCATCCTGCGCGGCGAGCCGGTGCGGCTGCTGCGCGAGGCGGCGGCGCGCAACGGCACGCGCTTTCTGCGCGACGCCGCGCTGGACAGCGTGCGCCGCGGTGAATCGACACTGCAGGAGATCAACCGTGTCACGCTGGTCGGTTGAGCGCTTGCGCATCGGGCTGGCGCCCGAGCGGGTCGACCTGGCGCGCCTGCGTTTCGGCCTGAGCCGCAATGCGGCCCGGCAGAGCAGCGTGAGCTGCACGCCGAGGCCGGGTGAGGCACCCTGGCAGGCCGCGCTTGCCGCGCTTGACGGCGCGCTGACCGAGTTGGGTTCGCGCGGCGGGTCGGCGGCGGTGGTGCTGTCGAATCACTGGGTTCGCTACGCCGTGCTGCCATGGCAGCCGAGTGTGACGAGCGCCGGCGAGGTGGAACAGCTCGCCCGCCTGCACTTCGAGCGAAATTTCGGCGCAGCGGCGGCCGGCTGGACGATCCGCACCTGCGACCGGGGCTACGGCGCGGCGCACCTGGCTTGCGCGGTGGACACCGCGCTGATCGCAGCGCTGCAGGCGTGCCTGGCGACACACGGCATGCGCCTGGGCACGCTGCAGCCGCTGCTGATGGCCGCGTACAACGATGCGCGCCGCGCGTTCAGCGGCAGCACCGCGTTCGCAATCGTGGAGGCGGGCCGCGTCTGCCTGGGCCTGTTGCAGCAGGACCGCTGGTTGGCGATCGCGTCGCGCCGCGCCGCAGCGGACCCGGGCGAGGCGATCGAGCAGGAACTCGCCACGCTCGACGCCGATGCCGTGCCGCCGTGCCTGGATGTGCTGCTGGTCGGTGCCGACACGGCCTGGAACGCACCGGCCTCGCGCGCGGCGCGCGTGCTCGGCGGGCCGCAGGCGCGCGGCTTGACACGGTGACAATGTGGATGGCAATAAAGGCTGCACAGATTGTCGACATCATGTCGCCGCTATTGAAGCCGGCGCCTCCCGAGGCCAACAGCGCAATGCCTGCCACTGCGAGAGTGATGCCAATCAGGTTTATCCGCCCGACCCTGTCCCGCCAGACTACCGCACAGATAAGCGGAATGAAGAGGACGAACATATTGTTGAGGATGCCGGCGCGGGAAATGCTGGTGCCGCGGAT
>JANNKS010000525.1:0-2303 GCA_031396425.1 Rhizobacter sp.
CGATCGTGCGCGCGGTGCGGCTGGGCCGGCGCATCTTCGACAACCTGCGCAAGTCGATGTCGTACATCCTCGCGGTGCACGTGCCGATCGCCGGCATGGCGCTGCTGCCGGTGCTGCTGGGCTGGCCCGCGCTGCTGTACCCGATGCACATCGCGTTGCTCGAACTGATCATCGACCCGGCGTGTTCGCTCGCATTCGAGAACGAGCCCGCCGAGGGCGACGTCATGCAGCGAGCACCGCGCGACGCCGAGGCGCCGCTGTTCGGCGGCGCGACACTGTGGCTGGCGCTGCTGCAGGGCCTGGGTGCGCTGGGCGTGGTGCTGGCCGCCTATGCCTGGGCCGCTCACCGCCTGCCCGAAGCCGAGGCCCGCGCTTTCGCTTTCGCCACCTTGGTGATCGCGAACCTCGCGCTGATCTTCTCGAACCGCTCCGGCACGAAGCCGTTGTGGACCTCGCTGCGCACGCCGAACCTGACCTTGTGGGTCGTCGTCGGTCTGGCGCTGTCGCTGCTCGCGGCAGCGCTGTATCTGCCCTGGGCGGTGGGTGTGCTGCGCTTCGCGCCGTTGCCGGCTGGCGAACTGGCGACGGCCTGCGCGTTCGGTCTGCTGGGTGTGCTGTGGTTCGAGGGCGTCAAGTGGGTCCGGCGAGCGGCGACCCCAGGCCCGCGCCGGCTTGCCGGACCAGCCGACCGCGACACCCTTCGCAGCCGTTGATACGAATCTGCGTCCGATCGCACAAGAACGGGAGTCTGCGGTCGGCCCTTTGCCGACATTTATTGCTTCTCGCACTCCAGCCCCAGTGCGAAGTCAGGTGGCCCGGGGTACGTTCTCCGGCCCACGCTCGCGGGGCACCCGATGGGGTCCCGGACGCGCAGCGCCATCAACGCCGTCCAGGCGCGCGACGAGCCATGACACCGCGAATGGGGCCTCCGCCCGTACCCCGAACCACCTGCCCCGGCAACGCAGTGGCACCCCTGCTCGTGGCGGGCCACCGGTGGTTGAAGCAGGGCGGCGGCGGCGCCCTGGGGCGCAGTCGTTGGTGGGCTGGGCGTGCGCGGACAGACGGGTTACGCGAGAAGCCCCGGGCCACCTGCCCTCGCGCGGACCCTGGCTTGCGCGCGGCGGTGAACGGCAGCAAGGGCCCGAATGCGGACGCCCATTTTTGTACGATTGAACGCAAGTTGGTATGAGTCCTGCATCACGCCGGTCGTTACTTCAACCGGCCGCCCCGCGTCGCATCCAGATCGCGTCTTCCTGTTCCAGTTCCTCGAGCCGGCTTTCGATGTCGTAGATCGAGTGGTCGAGCTCGGGCAGCATCACGTCCTGCAGCGCGCGGGCGCGGCGCACCGAGCGCCGGTATTCGAGCGACAGGCGTTCGAGGTTGCCCGACACGGCGGCCAGCTCTGCGCCGCGGGCCAGCACGATCGCGAACGCGCGCCGGCAGGCTTCGGCTTCTGGTGACGGCTGCACCGACTCGGGCGCCGGTGCAGCGCCGGCCACCCACTCGGCATGTTGCAGCCGCACTCCCATCAGCGAGCGCGCCGAGAGGCGCAGCTGCGCGGCCGCCAGGTCGGACGGTGGGTGAACCTGCAGCCCCTGCAGGCCGTGGCGTGCCACCGCGCCCTGCAGTGCGGCGTGTGCGGCGTCGTGCAGCCGCAGGAAGTCGCGTTGCAGGCGGCCGAAGTGCTCGAGCTCGCGCAGGATCTCACCGGCCAGCAGCAGACATTTTTCGTCGAGGAAAACGTAGCCCTCGTGCATCGCACGGCGCTCGTCCTTCATCTCGATGACGGCGCTGCGGGTCGGGCTGACTTCACTCACTTGAGCACCTCGATGTGCGCGGCGATCTGCGCGTCGGAAAGGCGCGTCAGCTCGCTCTTCGGCAGCTCGGCCAGCAGGCCCCAGCCGATCGCCATGCTCTGCTCGAGCGTGCGCGGCTCGCTCTGGCTGGCCAGGGTCTGCTCGAACGCGGTGCCGAAGCGCAGGTACTTGCGGTCGGTGTCTGCCAGGCCTTCCTCGCCGACAACGCTGGCCAGCACGCGCGCCTGCGCCGCGCGGGCGTAGGCCGCGTACAACTGGCTCGCCAGGGCAGGGTGGTCAGGGTGGGTGTACTTGCCGCCGGTGCCGTCCTTCATCAGCCGCGACAGGCTCGGCAGCACGTTCACCGGCGGGTAGATGCCGCGCCGATCGAGGTCGCGCGACAGCACGATCTGGCCTTCGGTGATGTAGCCGGTCAGGTCGGGGATCGGGTGGCCGATGTCGTCGGCCGGCATCGTCAGGATCGACAGTTGCGTCAGCGTGCCTTGC
>JANNKS010000574.1:0-1967 GCA_031396425.1 Rhizobacter sp.
TACCTGTGGATCGGCTGCGCCGACAGCCGCGTGCCGGCGAACGAAATCCTTGGCCTGTTGCCCGGTGACGTGTTCGTGCACCGCAATGTCGCCAACGTGGTGGTGCATTCCGACCTGAACGCACTGAGCGTGATGCAGTTCGCCATCGACATGCTGCAGGTGCGCCACATCATGGTGGTGGGCCATTACGGCTGTGGTGGTGTCGCCGCCGCGTTGCAGAACCGCCGCGTCGGCCTGGCCGACAATTGGCTGCGCCACGTACAGGACGTGCGCAACAAGCACCGCACCTTCCTCGACGGCATGGAAGACGACACGCTGCGCCTGAAGGCCTTGTGTGAACTCAACGTGCTGGAACAGTCGCTCAACGTCTGCGAAACCACCGTGGTGCAAGACGCCTGGGAGCGCGGGCAGTCGGTCGTGGTGCACGGCTGGGTCTATGGCCTGCACGACGGTTTGTTGCAGGACCTCAAACTCACGGTGACCAATGCAACCGAATTGCCCGCCGCGTACGGTCTGGCGGTCGGTGCGCTGAAGTCGCGCTACGACGCGATTCGCAAAGCTGGGCGGCCGTGACAGATCGGGCCGTCTTTCCACAACGCCTGACCGACGCGCGCGGCTTCGAGATCGCGCAGGCGATGCTCGATGGCTTCAACCGCCACTACACGCTGTTCCGCGAAGCCAGCGCCGGTGCCCAGCGCCGCTTCGAGGCGGCCGACTGGCACGGCCAGCAGCGCGCCCAGCGCGAGCGCATCGAGTTCTATGACAAACGGGTGGACGAAGCGGCCGAACGCCTGCAGCGCGAATTCCAGGCGTCCACCCTGCCCAAGGACGTGTGGCAACAGGTCAAGCTGCACTACATCGGCCTGCTCACCAACCTGTCACAGCCCGAACTCGCCGAGACCTTCTTCAACTCGGTGACGACCAAGATCCTGCACCGCAGTTACTTCCACAACGATTTCATCTTCGTGCGGCCCGCCGTCTCCACCGAATACATCGAGAACGACGAACCCACCTCGTTGCCCACCTACCGCGCCTACTATCCGACCAAGGACGCGACCAACGACACGCTGCGCGACACCTGGCTGCGCATCATCGAGAACTTTCAGTTGCAGCGCGAATTCGAAGACTTGGGGCGCGACATCGACCACGTGATGAACGCGGTGGCCACGCAGCTCGGCGACTTCCGCATGCGCACCAACTTCCAGATCCAGGTGCTCTCGTCGATGTTCTTCCGCAACAAGGGCGCCTATGTGGTGGGCAAGATCATCAACGGCTTCGACGAAATGCCGTTCGCGCTGCCGGTGTTGCACGGGCCGCGCGGGCGGCTGGTGATCGACGCGGCGCTGTTCGGCGAAGACGACCTGCTGCTGGTGTTCAGCTTCGCGCGCGCGTACTTCATGGTCAACATGGAGGTGCCGTCGGCCTACGTGCAATTCCTGCGCTCGATGATGCCGCGCAAGCCGCGCAGCGAGATCTACAGTGCCATCGGCCTGCAGAAGCAGGGCAAGAACCTGTTCTACCGCGACTTCCTCGCCCACCTGCGCCATTCGAGCGACCGCTTTCGAATCGCCCCGGGCATCAAGGGCATGGTGATGCTGGTATTCGACCTGCCGAGCTTTCCGTATGTGTTCAAGGTCATCAAGGACTTCTACCCACCGCAGAAAGAGACCACGCGCGAGATCATCAAGAGCAAATACCTGCTCGTGAAGCAGCACGACCGGGTGGGCCGCATGGCCGACACGCTGGAGTACAGCAACGTCGCGTTCCCGCGCGCGCGCTTCGAGGACGAACTGGTCGCCGAGTTGAAGCACTTCTGCACCAGCCTGATCGAGGAAGACGGCGACTCGCTGGTGATCCGCCACGTCTACATCGAGCGGCGCATGATTCCGCTGAACATCTACCTGCACGAGGCGACGCCGCGGCAGATCGAACAGGCCGTGACGGAGTATGGCAACGCCATCAAGGAC